>JASEJL010000052.1 GCA_030016465.1 Patescibacteria group bacterium
AATAAGAAAATTTCAGTCAGATTTTTAGACATTTATTGAAACCTCGCTTTGGTTAGATAGTTAAATGATTTGATACGATTTTATTTTTATCGGCTTTTTAAACAGTATAGATTTTTATAAATAATTTTTTGAAAGGCGTTGATAAAGTTCTGATTCAACTAAAGCCCGGTCTTTGCCGTATTTTGTTCTTGAATATTCTTTGATTAATCTGGCAACTTCGGGATTTCCCTTTGAGGGTGGAAAAGTAAGAATATTAAAAGGCTTTGAAGTTTCGCCTTTAATTAAAAGTCGCAAGGCAGCATTGTAGTTATCAAAATTGACTAAATCGTTTTCATCAAAAACTGGTTCAAACTGGGTAACTAAATATTTGGCATCATCAGGACCAACCCGGAAAGCCAAAATTGAACCCACATTGCCAAAAATGGCTTTTTGAGTATCTTCGTCTAATTGACCAACATATTGATGACCAAAAATCATTGCCAAATGATATTTTCTGGCTTCAGCCAAAACCGTGGTAATTGTTTTAGTTGTGACATTATGAAACTCATCAATATACAGATAAAAATCTCTTCTTTTTTCTTCGGGTATGTCAACCCTTGAAAGAGCGGAGATTAAAATTTTGCCAACAATAATCATTCCTAAAAGATAACTGTTAATATCGCCAAGTTTTCCCTTGCAGAGATTAATGATTAAAATTTTGCCTTCATCCATTATTTCCCGAAAATTAAAACCTGATTTTGGTTGAGAAATAATTGGTCTCATTAAATCATTGGCAATAAAAATATTCATTTTGCTAGTAATATAAGGAACCATATTGGCTAAAGCCGCCTCGCCACCGGCTTTTTCTGCTTCTAATTCCCAGAAATTTTTAACAACAATATTTTGGCATTTGGAAAGTTTATATTTTCTGAAATTGGTGTCAGATAGAACTTTTGGCACCTCAACCAAGGTATTGCCTGATTCCGGGTCTTCCATTACCAATAAAAGAGAATTTCTCATATATTGCTCAAAAATTGGTCCGCCAAAACCATGAGCCTTTAAATTGTAGAGCTTCTCAAAAATCTCCAATAATTCATTAACAACAAAGGTTTTGGCTTCGGGATATTTTGGATCATATTCCAGCATATTTAAGCCCAATGGTCTTTCAAAATCAGCTGGGTTAAAATAAACTACATCTTCAACTCTTTCAGCTGGAATCAATTCTAAAATTTTTTCTGAAAGGTCGCCATGAGGATCAATTAAAGCCACCCCTTCTCCATTTTCAATATCTTGACGAATCATTTCCTGAAGTAAAACCGATTTGCCGGTACCGGTCTGACCAACAATATAAAAATGCCGTCTTCTGTCATCTTTTAAAATTGAAACAACTCTTTCTTCAGTCCGGAAAACATTCTTGCCAAGAATAATACCTTGGGTAGGTAAATTTGAGGGTGGAGGAGCTTGTTTAGCTTTTAGCCATTTAATATGGGGAGTTAAGAGAATGGGTGAAGGAAAATGAAAAATACTGGCTAGCTCTCCTGAGCTTAAAAGCAGAGATTCTCTTTCATTAAAAATTCGAAAAGAGAAGCGATAAAAAAGTTTCTTTAAATTGCGGCTGGAAAGTTTCCTAAATTTAATTTGATTAAGAATTGGGGAGTTTAATTGGTTAAAAGAGTTTTGAAGTTGATTTAATATCTCTAAAGCCCGACGTTCAGTCGGAGCAGAAGCTAAAATCCGTAAATTAGTATCAAAAAGAGGCTGGCTGGCTTTTTGGGAAATAGCGGAAATCTGGGTTTGTTGAATAGGGGTAGGTTGAGGCAAAAAGGCGGGTTTTATATCTTTTTCTTTTTTTCCTTCTGAAAAAACAATTTCTGACATTAAATCCTTTTCTTTTTTAATTCCCAAAAGAAAATTTATTGTTTTCTCTGCCGTTTTCTCTAATCTTCTTTTGCTCGACCTAATTAAAATCTGAAGGGCCGCTCCCTCCCCTTCCCGAGCCAGTTTAGTAAAAACACTGGTGATGGCTGACAAAGGGTCAGTAGTAAATTCCTGATAAGGTTTTAAGGGGAAAACTGAGCTTTTAGTTAAAACAGCGGTTGAACCCACGGCTCGGCCTTCAGGATTAAAAATATTGTAATCGGGAACTAACTGAACCTGAGCCTTTGGCCAAAATCCCAAAATTTGCTTTTCAATCATTTCAGTCAAATACCTCGGACAGGCAACATAAAAATAAATTTCCTCGCCAATCCGATGGACGGCAATTTCAAAAACCAAATAGGGATTACCAAAGAAAAATCTTTTTAAAAAACTTTTCTCTTTAATTCCAGCCAAAGAAGAATAAAAATGCTCAACATTTTTCAAATAATCTTGGAGGGAAAACTCCTTTCCTTTTTCTTTAATAATTTCCTGGGGTAAAGTCACTAAAAAAAGAGATAACTCCAGGCTCCGAAACAAAAATCCCTTGCTTTTTTTTCTCTGAAGAAAAATCAAAAAACAAACAAATATCAAAAAAACAATTACTAATATTAAAATAACCAAACTTAAAGACATAAATTTAAAATTAAAATTTTAAAATTTTTTTCTCAATTAGCCTCCAATAATAATAATCAACAAGAGTGTCGTGAAATTCATCTAAAAGAGCTGGGTTATTTAATTGTCGGGCAACCGAAATGGCTTCAACTAAGCTTTTCTCAAAAACCAAAGAAATCAAAGCCCCTATTTGTTGACTAGGTTCAAATTGAGAAATTTCTTTAGCTTCGTCTTGAGTGTTTGACGGAGGAGTAAAAGAAGGTATTTTTTGCAATTCTTGAAGATAACTTTTAATCTCTTGCTTGACTATTCTCTCTTTCTCTTCAGGAATTTTTTCTTTTTCGAGCTGAGATTCTAATTTCTCAATCCGGCTTTTCAATTCCTGAATTTCCGGATATTCTCTTTTTTCTGACTCCCCTCTTGATATTTGAAATGTTTCTTCTGCCATATATCTTGTTTTTATTATATCAAAAAATGTCCTCAAGGGATAGATAATTGTTCCTTGATTAACATTATTCAATTTGATAAGATGGGAATTAAGAATATGTTAACTAAAAAACAGAAGGACGAATTAAATAAAATCTTTAAAAAACAAGGGGTTGTTCTAGCCTATCTTTTTGGTTCGGCCGCAAAAAAGAAATTAGGCCTTCTCTCAGATATTGATATTTCTATTTTATTTTCAGAAAAGATAAAAACAGATGAATATTTTGACAAAGAGCTTCAGATAGCTTCAGAAATCGGAAGTTTATTTAAAATTGATCGAGTAGATGTAATTAATTTAAAAACTGTTAGGAATCCGTTTTTAAGACATCGAATAGTTTTTGAGGGTATTTTGCTTTTTCTGAAAGATAAAAAAATAAAATTTCAGATTGAAAGTGAAATTATGAAAGAATATGAGGATACTAAATACTTAAGAGAAACTACCTTTGCATTAATGACAAAAAGAATTAAAGAAGGCAAATTCGGTAAATCTTATGTCCCCAGTAGATAAATTAGCCATCAAAAGTAAATTAGAAAAATTAGAAGAGATTATTAATATTTTAGATAAATTAAAGAAGACCCCTAAAGAAGATTTTTTAGTCGATTTTAGAATAAATGGAGCAACCATGCATTTTTTAGTTATTGGTATTGAAATTATAGTTGATATTGGCAACCATCTGGTCTCCGCAGTATTTTTAAAATCAGAAAAAACTTATAAAGATGTCATTTTAGCTTTAGGGAAAAACAAAATTGTTCCAGAAGATTTTGCAAAAGAAAATTCTAAAATGACGGATTTTAGAAATCTTATAATTCATGCCTATGCTGAAGTTGATTTAAAACAAGTTTATCAAAATCTCCAGAAGGCACCTGATATTTTTCGAAAATTCGCCAAATACTATCTAAAATTTCTGGAAAAATTGAAATAAAACCATATTTTATAGACAAAACAAAAATTTTTGCTTAAGTTTCTGTAAAAAATAGTGATAAAAATAGTGTCAACTCTGTTTTTCTTTGTAAAACCCGTTAGAAAGGGCGGGGCTTTAAACCCCGCCCTTTCTGAAAATAAGGTTGGGGGTCTATATTCATCCCCGCCCCAAGGGCCGGGGCTTTCTAACGGGGTTGACTTTTTGGGAGAATTTTTTAATATAGAATGTAAACCCTATTAGAAATTGCAGGGTTCTAAATGAGTAAATCAAAAATAATATGGTGCAAAAATTTACAGCAATTTATAAAAAACACGGTAAATGGTATTTGGGTTGGATTGAAGAAATTCCAGGGGTTAATACTCAAGGAAAAACCTTAAAAGAAGTTAGAGAAAATCTCAAAGAAGCTCTATCTTTAATTTTAGAAGTCAAAAAGAAAAGATTTAATTAGATACCTTCTTATGCCGAAAAAGGAATAATATGCCAATAACAAAATCGGCTAAAAAAGCTTTCAGGCAAAGTTTAAGAAGAAGAACTCGAAATATCCAGAAAAAACGGAAAATAAAAAATCTCTTAAAAGAGATAAAAATTTTGGTTTCTCAAAAAAAAACTGAAGAAGCTAAGAAACTTTTACCCCAAGTTTACAAAATTTTGGATAAGGCAGCCAAAACCGGCTTAATTAAGAAAAACACTGCTGCCAGAAAGAAATCTCGTATTGCCAAAGCAATATTTCGCTAATTTGCACGAATCTATTTTAAAAATTACTAATTTACTATACTAAAATTGTAAAAGAAGTTTATTAGGGATTAAATTTTATGAGTAATCCATTTGAAAAACCAGGAGGAGAATTGGAACTAAAAAAAACAGAAGAATCAGGAAAACTAGAAGGGGAGCAGATATCAAAAGAGAAAGCGCCAGAAGAGAAATTTCTGGAGGAAATTCTTAAAGAGAAAAGAAACGATTATATTTCTGGCTATAGAGAATATTGTAGAACCTTTGGTAAAATGAAAAAAAAAGATTTGAAGAAATTTGAAGAGGCAATTGAGCTGGCCAGAAAATATATTAAACCAGGAGATAGTGAGATATTAAAAGACAAGGGCTCTCCTCAATATTCGGAAGCCGTAAAGAGAAAAGAAAATTTTATTGAAAAATTGGTAGAAAACAGAATAGAAGAAAAGAAGGCAGAAGCAATTTATAATACTGAACTGAAGAAGGCAGAATACGATAGAGCAAAAGAAGAATTAGGTAAAGAGTGGGTAGCTGAAGGTAAAGAGGAAGCTGAAATTTTTCAGAAATTGATTCTTGAAGAAAGAGAAATTTTAAATAAAGCAAAAGTTGAAAGCTGGCCGCCAAAGGAAAAGGGAATTTTCAAAAAAGGACTGGAATGGTGGATGCGAAGAAGTTCGGCAACCAGGTTATTAATTTCTACTGGCTTGGTAACCGGAGTGGTGGCAGCGAGTGGCGGATTTAGCGCGCCGGCAATTCCTTTATTCGCCGGTCAACGTTATCTAAGAGGGGCCGCAGCAATTTTGGTTGGTAAATTAGCCGGCAAAGGTGTTGATTGGGTGATGGAAAAGAGGATAAAAGCCAAAGAAGCAGCAGCTTTAAGCGAATTGAAAGAGGAATTTTCTGTGGAAAAATTAAAAGAAATTGATAAAAAATATGAGAAGATTTTAGAAAAAACTATTGGAAAAAGACGGAAAAAACTTATTTTTAAAGCAGGAGTAATGGCAGCTGCTGGTCTTGGCACGATTATTGGTTTAA
>JASEJL010000053.1 GCA_030016465.1 Patescibacteria group bacterium
CGAAACGATCCAGGATGTTCTCTTTTAGATATGTATCGTCATCGCGCCTTTGTTTTTCGTGAGCTACTTTATTACCCGCCTTCTTAACCGAATCACCAAGCTTATCCAGTATGCCCATGACAATCGCTTTAGAATCAGGATCGATAATCCTTTTGATTTATACCGCAGTAAACGAGACCGCATATCAATTGATGACCGATAGGAATAGCACGAATAAAAATGGATGTCACTAATTCACCGAAAAGGTATGGGGGAGTGATAAAGGGCAGTGTGTACTTACTCAGTACTATTACTACTTACTACTTAGCTTAGAGCTTAGTAGTAGTAGCAGCTTCGCGGGAAAACAACCCTCCCATTAAAACAGAACATACATCTAAACGACCTACCTAGTTGCTGAGTAACATAATCAGATTTGTCTTTTTTAATAGTTTCACGCTAATTCCTTATACTTTATAGGGAGCAAGCTGAAATTAGTAAGAGGTAGTATGGTGGAGAGTCAGATATTTTTTAAAAATGATCGCGTGACCATTGTTAACGATGATGTATTGCATACACAAGCGATTGAGCCGAACAGTGTTGACCTCGTAATCACTTCGCCGCCGTACAACGTAGATATTAAATATAACTCCCATGACGATAGTATCACGTATGAAAAATACCTCGAATTCAGTGAGAAATGGATGTCCCGTTGCTACGAATGGCTTCGAGATGATGGTCGATTCTGTTTAAACATTCCTTTAGATAAGAATAAAGGCGGCCAACAAAGTGTCGGTGCTGATTTCATAACAATAGCTAAAAAAATCGGGTTCAAATACCATTCCACAATAATCTGGAATGAGGGCAATATATCTCGAAGGACTGCTTGGGGTTCATTTCAAAGTGCATCTGCACCTTACGTTATCGCGCCTGTCGAGCTAATCGTGATCCTCTATAAAAAGGACTGGAAAAAACAGAGCGGATCAAAAATAAATGATATCTCAAAAGAGGAGTTCATGGAATGGACAAATGGCTTGTGGGCTTTCAACGGTGAGAGTAAAAAGAAGATAGGGCATCCGGCACCATTTCCTGTTGAATTGCCGAAGCGGTGTATGAAGCTCTTCAGTTTCGTTGGAGATACTGTTTTAGATCCCTTCTTAGGAAGCGGTACTACACTAGTCGCAACATATCAAAATAATAGAATTGGAATTGGCATTGATGTTGATGTGAATTATTGCAAAATCGCATTAAACAGGATTAAGAAGGAAACCCTTCTAGAACAACGAACTCTTTCACCTGATTGAGCTGGCTAACAAGACCACAGACCTCCTCGTTTTAATGATCATCGAATTTCATTATTATCTTGGTTATTCCAGTGTATCAAATCAAGAGACAAATCTGAAAGCGCCTTTATTTTCCGTCCTAATGCTGATTGTCCTCCAAAGCCCCACTTAGTTTGGCAATAGATGTTATCAATATAAACGCCGTCTAGAAAGTGCTCTGCAAGAGCACGATCTTTCGTTGGTCGGTTAAGAGTACCCCACTCGGATTCCCATGTTGAATTGCTCTGCCTACCTTTATCAGGAGTTGCAAAAGCGACCTTAAGGCCTGGGATTTGTTGCTTGTAAACAACCGAATAGAAAAGTGTCTCAGAAAATCTTCCATGTAAACTTAATTTACAACTGATCAAAGCAATCGGAGAATGGGTAACAACATTTATCGCAACAAGATCCACATCCCCCCATTGGGGAGCATAATATTCAACGGGTATGAGAAACAGGGGCCTTAGTTTTGAATCGTTGAATACTTCGAATTCTCCGAGAACACACAATTCGGGATTGTGTTCTGAAAGGACAGTATTGAGATAATTCTTAACATGCAATTCAAATTCAGATCCCTCTCTGCTCACCCTGGATTGTCTTACTCTATTTGCGTCATATTCGACCATTCTTCTCCATAAGAACTTAAATAAAAAGTTATTTAGATTTTCTGGATTTCAGTCCACTTTATTCCATCTAAATCAGTTCTTTTAATAAGAGTCAACAGATCTGGACGGCCAGATCTTTGATACACTTTATACTCTGCCTCTTGGGGAGTGTTTACACGCATTTGAAAATCTACTTTTTTTGCTACTAGATCTATAAGTTTCAACCGTTCAACAATAATGAAGGAGTCCTTTGTTTCAAAAGCGATGAGATCGGCCTTAGAGCCGTATAACCATCCTTCGTCGTAAAATCTAACGCCATGCAATTCTATCCAAATCCATTCGTCCTGTTGAGATTCTGCATGTCTGTATCTTCTTTTTCTACCTTTTACATCCACTTTAAATCGTTTGTCAAATTGGCTGATCTCAAAATCCCAATGTTCGGATATGTCCTGCTCATTAGTAGATCTGATAATATTCCAACCTAATTTTTGAATTAATATTGAAAATTGATCTTCTGCCCCAATACCAATCTCAAGGCAATCTCTAGCGTCATATCGATTCCGGTCCATCGAATTATGATATTTGCTTTAATAGGGATAAGTCCATCTTCTCTTTTGAAAGAGAAGGCATTTGAACTAATCCTCTACCAATAGAAGAAGCAAGGCCTGATTGTATACGGCATCCTCTTCTATGGACTGAAATACTGCGAAAAGGTATGGAGGGTCCAAAACAGTGAGTAAGTATGCAGTGGGTAGTATTACTACCTACTAGATAGCTCTTAGCTTAGTAGTAGTAGTAGTAGTTTCGCGAGAAAAGGCAATTTTCATCTAAACCAATCAACTATTTTCAGGTCTTTTTTTCCTTTTTTTCTCATCATTATTTGTGCGCATCAAAGAGAGTATATGGAGAACAATAACCGAATGGGATATAGCACCGGAATAAGACTATAACAATATGTGCTCATTAAATTGCCAATTAGCCCAAGCTCCTGAAAGACAATTCGAAATTTTTAATTGAGTTTAATTAAATCTTACTTTAACCTGAATGGTAACGTTTAGCGTAGATGGTTAAAATGAACGGAGGGAAAGGAACTCTATTAGAGCATAATATAAAACTACTTTTCGAAGCAATAGGATTCAATGCCCAAACTAGGAAGATAATTCGCAATAATGGACATAATTATGAAATCGATGTTTATGCTGAGGATAAAGAAGAGAATATAAGGATCATCGTTCAGTGCAAACAGTATGAAAGCTCTCCCCTTCAAACAAGAGACTGGATACACCAATGGAATGACAAATATCGTCACCTCAAAAAACCTTTCAGATTAAACAAGTTTGTTTTGGCGATCTGGGGAGGCTCAGTTAGTACAGAGCACAAAAAGCTGGCCAACGGTTTAGGACATGCCATATGGGATGAATCTCAAATAGCTCGATATCAAAAATTAGCGAATGAGAAAAAAGTCGGTTTAAGAGATATAATATTGAAAGAACTCAATATTGAACGTAAGCAAAAGCCTGACTCTAGGCAGTTAGGGAGACAGTTTGTAATCCCAAAAGTCAAACTTTCTGATATCATCGCGCAGTTAGAAATAAAAGGCTTCAGTGCAACAATAGAGACAGAAGATAAGTATCTATTTCCATTCTATGTCGCTGATTTAAAGGTTGATTGTAATCGACCCTCTGACAAATTCAAGTATAAAAAAGACTTTGGACGATTCTTTTGTGCTCTATCCGAAGAGACAATTCAATGTCGAGAAGACCAAGACGATACGTTTGTTTCAGTTAAAATTAGTGAGAATTATCCTGAAGGCTGGCAGGAGTTACAGACTGTCATTGATATTAATAAAGTTGAGGAAGAAATTAGAAAACGCGGTTCTGATAAAAAAATATTCTATTTCAGTAATCTACAGGATGAATTCGACGATCTCGATGGGGTTTATAAGGAAGATAGAAAGGAACTGGTCAAGCTGATTCTCAAATGCTACAGGGAGGACATTGAATATGAAAATCAAAAAGTAAATAAACGCTATAGAACTGAAATTGAAAAATTAGACGATAAAATTCAATTATTGCAACATGATAACCAGACCTCAAAAGAGACAATAAAACACTTAAAATCACAAATACCAAGAGCATCAAACCAGAGGTCGATTAACGCCCTCTATCGAAGGATATCAGAAGAAGAGTTAAAGATTCAAAGTAGAGAGAGTAAAATTGAATTGTTCGAGGAAAAATCATCCGATTTAAGTGAAAGAATGGAATCGGAGCTAGCTGATATTGAGAACAAATATCGAGATCGTGCTGAAAACTCTGTATCGGTGTATAAGTTTACACCCAAAAAGGATGAGATCGTCATTTATGACTCCAATGTCTACTTTATTCCTCAGGTTGTGTCGCAGGTAAAAGTTGAAAATCCCAACTCGTCAACAACGACTCAAATTATTATTGAATATGATGGGCATTATAGCCTGGGTAAGTGCTCCCTCTGTAATGAGACGATAAATGACCTCAATAGCATCTTTTTTTGCTCAAAGTGTATGGCAATACTATGCAGGAGTCACCGTATCCTTTGCAACACATGCCAACAGGTATTCTGCAAGGATGATGTCTGGGTTTGTCCTGTTTGTCATAAACCGTTTTGCCATGATGAAAAGAAGATTTCATGTGCAAAATGCTCCTCTATAGTTGATCCTCATTGTGCTGTGAAGTGCAGCGATTGTGGTAAGATTTTCTGTTATAACGACATTAAGCAATGTAAAGTCTGCAAGAACTACTATTGTGGTGAGCATATCACAACTTGCAGGATTTGTGGGGAGAACGTATGCAACCACTGTCTTGAACAGTGCAAGTTGTGCGGAAATAAGGCCTGCATTAATGACTTTTTAGAATGTGATATCTGCCACAATACGTATTGTAAAAAGTGCCTAGTCGGTAGGGAGAAGTTACTCTCAAGTGAAAAGGATATCCGATGTAAAAAATGTTTTGAGGAAAAACCCCCACTCGGAGTCAAAATTAAGAGAATATTTTCAAAGAGTTAGACAACCTTTCTTTCCGAGAGCATGAAGATAGTCGAACTTAATAGTAATCTCCTAGTGGCATGATTCATATCACTTGACACTTGAGACATCAATAACAGAATTTTTGAAAAAAATGGCTTGGAAAAGGAGACATATTGGAGAAGTCAAGGAGAACTTGAGGAGAAGAGAAAGAGAAGATTGAAAAGAGCGAGTTTCAGCCGAACGTGACTAATATACGACTTTATCACTACAAGAACTGCGGGTTTGAGTGGTTTTGGATATGGTTTGCAAGGCGGTTTCGGGAGATAAATTACATCAAATAAGTGGACCTTATAATTTTAGCGATTGGGCAGGAAAGGATATAATAAAACAATTTAACCCAGCATATTTTTATTCCAATACTAAATATCAATTAACATGAGAATAAGGCTTTGGGCCGCCTTTGTATTTGGATTTGGGTGGGGTCTTCAAGACAAATTAATGATACCTGGACCTTTAGATATTTTATCTATTCTATATTCTACAATAGTTATTGAAGCAATACAGGAAATCGGAGAGGGATCACTTCTCGCAGCCATATTGGTGGGATCGACCATACTTTTTGGGGTTTTTTTAGGCTTTTATGCTTTAATGGAGCTTTATGATGAAATAAGAGGATTCCTAATAAATACTGGATTCCCAGCCGCAATTGTAATCTTCTTTGCATATCTGTCGGGATGGGG
>JASEJL010000054.1 GCA_030016465.1 Patescibacteria group bacterium
GTTCTGCCAATAGTTCTCTCAGTCCGATTATTAGTAGTCAGAATACCTTATCATTTTCTGAAGAAAGAATAGAGACCTTAAAATAGAGACCTTAAAAAGACTTTCCTCTAACCTTTTTCTCTATTCCTTGGGAATGAACAGTATAGGTTCTTTAGTAATCTTTACAATATCTTCTTTGTCTTTCAATGAATCTTACTTTAGTGTCTCTGATTATTCTAGCTTCTTCTCGAGTATGCCTAATGGTATTAGTAGACCCACAATGGCTGCAGATTGAAGCCTGTTGAAGATCACAAAGTTTTTGTAATTCAGGTAAAGATATATTATATTCCATAATGTAGCCTCTTTTGGGTTAATTGTTATATATCTTATATTTCATTTCAAAAGAGGCTACTTTTATTTTACTCCATAACTACGAATTTTCGAATAATTACGTTTAATTCGTAGGCTTTTGAAAAGAATGAAAATTTGCTAAAATAATTAAGATGGACAAAAATTGGATTAAAGAAATTCAAGAGAGAGTAAAAAAGGTTCCTATTTCTTCTGGCAAGTGCAACAAATTGGGCAAAGTTAGCTTTGAGGATTTGGTTTTTGTCCCGACCCAATTAGCTAAAAGACCGGTAGATTATTATCGCGAAGAAATTACAGCAAAGACAATTATTGGGAAAAATAGTAAAAGGCCGATTGAATTGGAAACACCAATAATTATTGGAGCGATGAGCTTTGGAGCGGTTTCAAAAGAAGCAAAAATTGCTTTAGCTAAAGCTTCGACAATTGCTGGAACTATAGAAAATACTGGTGAAGGAGGAATGCTTCCAGAAGAAAGAGAATTTTCAGAACGGCTTATTATTCAGTACAGCACCGGCAGATTTGGAATTACAGAAGAAGTTTTGGAAAAAGCAGATGCCATTGAAATAAAAATTGGTCAAGGGGCTAAACCATCTCAAGGAGGTTTACTGCCGGCAGCGAAAGTTACTGAAGAAATTGCCAAAATCAGAAAAGTGGAAAGGGGTAAAGATATTCATTCCCCAGCTTATCATTTAGATATTAAAAATGTTGAGGATTTAAGAAAAAAAGTAGAATGGCTGAGAGAAATTACTGAAGGAGTACCAATCATTATTAAATTAGGAGCAGGGGATATTGAAAATGATGTAAAGCTGGCAGTTAAAGCTAATCCAGATATTATTGCCATTGACGGAATGGAAGGGGGGACAGGGGCAGCACCGGAAGTAATGCTAAATGAAATTGGAATTCCTACTTTAGCTGCTTTAATTAAAGCCAGAGAAATTTTGGATAAACTCAGAGCAAAACAGGAATTATGGATAGGCGGAGGATTAAATAAAGGCGGCGATTTTGCCAAAGCTTTAGCTTTAGGAGCAGATGGAGTATTTTGCGCTACTCCTTTGTTAATCGCTATGGGTTGCAATTATTGTAGATTATGTTATCTTGGAAAATGCCCAAAAGGGATTTGCACTCAAGATCCAGAATTAAGAAAAAATTTAAATATTGAAGAAGCCGCTCAAAATATTGCCAATTTTATCAAAAATTGTACCGAAGAAATAAAAATGATTACTGGAGTCTGCGGAGAAAATGATATTCATAAATTAAATAAAGGTCATTTGAAAGCTTTAAATTCAGAGATAGCAAAAATAACAAAGGTTAAATTAATATCTGATTAAAATATGCCAAAATATAAAGTAAATAAAGAAAAATGTGTTGGCTGTGGAGCTTGCGTTGCAAATTGTCCAGGAGCAACTGAATTAAAAGAAGATGGAAAAGCTGAAATTATTGATCAGGAGAAAATAGAAAAATGTGGGGGAAAAGATGTTTGTCCACTCGGAGCCATTGAAAAAAGTCAATAAAGCTGAAACCTTCTCTTCACCTTCGGCCTCGGGAGGGGTCGCTAACTGAAGTGACTCTTACTTTAACTGACGAAAATTTTGAAAAGGAGATTCAAAATGCTGATAAGCCAGTCTTAGTTGATTTTTGGGCTCTCTATTGTAGCCCCTGCCTTGTTCTTTCTCCAATCTTAGAAAAAATAGCTGAAGAATATAGGGATAAATTTATTTTAGCCAAAGTCAATATAGATGCCGCCCCTCTTACTGCTCAAAAATATGGAATTGATAGAATTCCAACTGTTATTCTTTTTAAAAATGGATTCACAATCAGTGGTTTTCTTGGAGTAAGACCGGAGCCAGTGATAAAAGAATGGTTAGAAAAAAATCAAGAAATTATTGATAAAGTTATGGAAAAAGTTGAGGAAATAATTAAAAATTACCAGAATTATGCTCTAAAAAATAACTGGAGATTAAATCCAGATAGAAAAGTAGTAGAAAGAGTAGTGATGGGTTTGCTGGCAAATGAAAAGAAATATGGTTATAAGTATTGCCCTTGCCGGCGAGTTACGGACATCCAAGAAGAAGATAAAGGGAAAATCTGCCCTTGCCAATGGCATCGGGAAGAGATTGAAAGAGATGGTCATTGCCTTTGTGGGTTATTTGTGAAATAAAATCTTAATTTTTTTAAACAACCAGAAGATCGCCAAAAAGGAGAAGTTCAAACTTTGGTTGACCCTTTCGGTATTAGGATTTGAAAATTTATGTTGCGTTTTATCAGTCTCATTTCAGGTAGCGGTTCAACAAATTTAGCCGTGCTTGAAGCCGAGAACCCAGGCGGGAAATTGTATGGACTAACAAAAACAGTTGCCATTATTTCAAGCAACCCAAAAGCCAGGGGAATTGAAAAGGCAAAAAAGGTTGGCTTTCCGGAAAAAGATATTCATCTCGTCTTTCCTGAAAAAGGAAATCTGGCAAAACAAATTTTGGCAATCTTTGACAAATACAAACCTGATTATTTCCATCAATTGGGCTGGATACCCCTTACCCCAATTGAGCTCTTAAAACATTATAAAGGTTTAAATCAACATTTGGGTCCTGGTGGAAAGTGGATGTATGGGCTTAGGAGAATTTATGCCTTTGCTGTTTTTTGTCAGAGAATTGGCGAATGGCGGAAAATACCAATTTTCTGCCAATGGGTGGCGCCAGAATACGACAAGGGTAATGTGATTTATCTAAAATATGAAGAGTTAAAACCAAATGAGACTCCAGAAGAAGCGGCTGAAAGATTGTTAAAAATTGAGCATTATGTTCTTGTATCGGAAACTCTAAAATGATTAAAAAAGAGCCTAGACCACAGATTGGACAAATTAAAGGATCTTTCTTTAGGAAATCAATCTGTCTTTCTCTCCAACGTAGTAATCTCATTTTATGCTTTAGAAATAGCCATCTTCTGAAAAAGGATTGCCATTTGGCTCTGGTCCTAGAAGCTAATAATCCATAATATCTTATCTGCCTGAATTGTTTAGCAAGAATATGCTGTATTAATAAAGAAATGAACTTTTCTGCTGGTAGAGTCCATTTAACCTCTGAATTACTCCTAAAGTCTTGATAGACAAAAGTAACAAACTGACCATCATAATCAATAATCCTTGTTTCAGCTATCACTGGTTTCTTGGCATAACGACCAATGTAATGAATACTTGCTCTGGCATTAATTAACCTAATTCCCACATTAACATACCAGCTCAGAGTAAAGAGAAATTCTTTTAAATCCTTTGGTAAAATGCCTTTTAGACCCAAAAGTAGCTTCACCTTCCATCTAACCTTTAACATATTCCAAGGTAAGAATTCCTGAGATATCCAATACTCTTTAGTTTTCAAATCAAGACCACCAGCTGAAACAAGCATATGGATATGAGGATGATCGTTGCCAGCTCTGCCATGATTGTGCAAAACAGAGACAATAGCAGGTAAAATACCTCTTTCTTTGAACCAACCCAGAACAGTCTCAGCCGAGGCTTGAAACAATAGATTCCTTAATTCTGGTTTTAAATAGAAATAAGACCTTAATTTATCAGAAATAGTAAAGGTAATATGATAAAAAGGAGTATCAGGCAAATAACAGAAAGCTTTCTCTGCCCATTGATCAGCCATTATCTTTCCACAACTATTGCAGAACCTTGATTTACAAGAATGAGGCACTACCTGTACCTGATCAGGATGGTCTTCACAAACATATTTATGATAACCCAGTTTTTGAGGATCACGACAATTAAGAATTTTCTCAACATTTTCTATTACATAATCAGGGATACCTTTCTGATATTTCTCTAAAAATTCAGGCCAATGATCTTTGAAGATTTGTTTGATGGTGTATTTTCCTGTTATGATTTCCATATACTATGAAAATACACCATCAAATGAGTTTTTAAAAATAGATTAGTTGAGGATATAAAAGGGCAAAATTTAAAAAATTTTGCTTATGTTTGTAAATTTCAAAGAGAAAAATAATTTTCCTTTTTACAATTTAGTTTTAAAATCAAAAAAATTTTTGAAAGCGAGCCCGGCCGAAGGCCGGGCGAGCGAAAAGGGTTCGGAAAATTTTTTGCACTTTAGTTTCAGCAGGCGGGGCTTCGCCCCGCCTGCTGAATTTTAGTGTTTGAGATTTTTTCTCCTTGATTTATGAATTAAATTTGGTAAAAAATAGAGAAAGTTTGAACTGATTTAGTTTGAGCACTCGTAGATTAGAAGCGAACTCTCTTTGTTGAGAGGGGAGCGAGAAATCATTTTCCACTCCAAAAAAAATTGCCCTGCTTTGCTTTCACAAGACAGAGCAAATTTTTTCTAGCAGGAACGAAGCAAGTTGTTCCCTCCCCCCTCAAGAAAAAAAAGTTTGTATCTAACTATTCATAACTATTCAGGCTCGGAGATTAAACGTTTTCAGACTTTCTCTCTAATCTTACCAAACTTAATTCACCAAAGCAAGAAAAGAGACCTCAAAAACTGAAAACCTGACCTCCGACTATATACAATTTCATTGTATTTTCTATTTTCTTTTGGAGGGCGCGGTCGCTTCGCTCCTTGTTCTTATTTTATATTCAAAAATGAGTTAAAAACAAAATAAAAAATTAGTCATAATCAACAAAATCGTGCAGACTTTTTCTAGTAAAGACAATAGGTGAAGCAGCAAGATGGTTGAGAATAAAGGTTGGGAAAATACAGAAGGCTTCGGGAGTAGTATACCCGAGACTTTTTTAATTTCTGGTAAGGAGTTAAGACTCCTAGCCCCATATCTCTTTAGTATCAAACTGATATTCTTTTATCAAAACCAGTTTCTTTTCTTCTTTTTTTTCAATATGATTTTTTCTAATTCTACTGAAGATTTAACAGGGATATTATAGGGTGCATGGGAACTATCGGAAAGATTTCCTTTCTTGTATTTTTCCAGAGCCAGATAAACTGTCTTTCTGTTGCATTGCATGGCTTTAGCAGTAGCTTTAACATTTTCTCTTAGCTGATCATAGGTTTCCAGCAGTACCTTTCTGGCAAATTCTACTCCGGCTTCCTTTTTGATGGTAGCTTAAGATTATGATATTATCGTCATAGCAAGAACCAAGAGAATTGAGGGTAGGTAATAACTGACTTTTTACCTTTATTCTCTAATACCTCTTGTTTTTTTGTATATTCAGGCCACAGAACTTTTACCCGGCTGAAAGCTTTTGCTTCTATTTGTAGAAAAGTGTACATTATCATCATAGCCAAGAGAGCTTGGACAC
>JASEJL010000055.1 GCA_030016465.1 Patescibacteria group bacterium
TAATTTGTTAAAAAACCTTCGCCTAGGTAAAAACCAGCCAAAAAAATTAAAAATGCGTACTGGGAAAAAAATTACCAAGACAAGAATTAAGGCCACCTCAATAAAACCAAAATCCCTTTTAATAATTGCAGAAATAGAAATATTATTTTCTAGTATTGCCTTAACTATAACTATATCGGAAATCACACAACCAATAAAAAAAAGTAGAAAAGGTAAAACCACTGCTAGATCCACTAGAAAAGCGTATTTTCTTATGAATATGAAAAAATCATTTAAATAAGTTGCATTAGGTGGAACAATAATTTCTTCCACCTTTATATTTTTACTCATATTTTTACTAAAAAATATAAATTTGCTAATTAGTAGTTTTGTCTGAAACACATTTATTATTAATACAAACCGCATCTGGAGGGAAGCTGCATTTATTAATTTCAGGAGCACATACTTTATCGTATTCTTTAACCTTATCCAAAAGCTCTTCTTCGTTAGTTGATATATTGACAAACTTATAACAACCGAATTCAATGTAACGACCACCAAGTCTAATTGTTTTACAATCAGAGTTTCGTTCGCAGAAATTAGCATCATCAAATTCTCTCTCTATGTTTTGATACCAGAGTGAACAGTTTATTTGCGGAACGAACGGAGTAATCGTTGGAAATTTTTCCTGTTTTGCTGACCACCAAATCCTTCCACCAATAACAACAGCCAAGATAATCACAATTAAAAGATATTTAGTTTTATCTGATTTGAGAAGCATGATATTTTTTAAAAATTTTCTTTTACAAAATGTGGTTTTACGAACCGACCCCGAATCAAATTGCTTTGCAATTTTAACAGGGCAGGTATTTTTCAGGTTCTTTAGCAGTTTTTGAAGAAGGCGGCGAGCCCGCTTGCGGGCTCGCCGCAAGACTACAAAAGTCTCTCCTGACTGCCGCAGGCAGCGAAAAATGTTCGAGTTGATGTAAGAATAGCCGCCTTCAAGAAAAAGCCAAGGTTTCCACCTTGCCGCGAGGCGACAAACAAGAAATTAGCTTTTTCTTGAAGGTGGACGGTATAGGACTCGAACCTATAACCTCATGCGTGTGATGCATACGCTCTGCCATTGAGCTAACCGTCCAAATTTATTTAAACGCTCCCTGCCCTGGAGTGAACGTAAAGCGCTCTACTACTGGGGCAACCACCTAGCTATACACCTACTTTCTGATTTTAACATTTTTCTTTTGAAATTAAAAGAGTTAAAATAAAAATATGCGGGTGTTTGAGTTTCATTTTAATCCCCGGTTAAAACCTGATTTAATCTTTGATAGTTTTTGTTATGAACCGGAAAATATCTATGAAAAAAGAATGGGAAACCTATATTTGGTTGGTGTCTTGAAAAATGTTTTACCCCAAAATCTCCATTTTTTAGATAAACTGGCTAAAATCATTCAAAAAGAATATTACCGCTCAATTGCCAGAAAACCGGAAAAGGCATTGAAAGAGAGCTTGAAGGAAACAAATGAATTTTTAGAACAAATTGCCAAAAAAGGAGATGTCAGCTGGCTGGGAAACTTGAGTTTTGCTGTTTTATCTTTAATCCCTCACCAAAAATTTAGTGGGTGGGAATTAAATTTCACCAAGGTCGGCGATTTGAAAATTTTTCTTTTAAGAGGAGAAAAGATTATTGACATTGACCAAAAATTAAAATTTGAAGAAATTACTCCTTGGCCATTAAAGATATTTAGCAACATTGTTTCAGGAAAACTGGCAGAAGGTGATGTCCTTTTGATTTCCACTATAGAGGTGACTGATTTTTTTGAAAGAGAAAATTTATTATCAGAAATCGGAAAAATCCCCTACCAAATTTTCGGTGAGGGATTAAAAAAAATTTTTGATAAAAAACGAGAAGAAATTTTAAAAATCTCTGGAGTTCTCCTAGCAATAGTTTTAACTAAAGAGGCCTTGGCAGGTAAAAGGGAGTTCATTACGCCGAAAATGTATCCCAAAGAGTTTAGTTTGAGAGAAGTGTTTAGTCCGTTTTTTGCTTTTTTTAAAAAAATTAAATTGCCAGTTCTTCTCCGACCAAAACTGCCAGGCCGGTTAAAGCGGCCCGAAATTAAACTACCTGAAATCAAGTTGCTGAAATTTCCCAAACTGCCTAGAAATTTAATTTTAATTTTAGCTCTGATTTTTTTCTTAGCCTTGGGTTTCTTTATTTCTCAGTTTCAAGAAGAAAAAGAGCTAAAAGAACGCCAAATTACTTTGAAGGAAATTCAAGAAAAGGTAAATCGGGCTAAAAGTTTTTTAATTTTAAAAACTCCCCCGACAGAAAGAGAAGCAAATTTATTACTCAAAGAAAGCTTTGAAGAAATCTCTCAATTAGTTAAAATTGTCTCTCATTTACCCAAGGATTTTCAGAGTCAGGTTTTTTCCCTAAAAGATGAAGTTTCCAAAACACTTTTTGAGTTAAATAAATTGGAAACGATTGAGGAACCGGAATTATTTTTTGATTTTAACGAAGTTTCTGATACAGGGTTTGTTCCCCAAAAAATGATTTTTGCCAATGCTCAACTTTACTTTTTTAGCCCCTATTCTCAGAATTTGTTCAGGGTAAATCAAAATGCTCAAGCTGAAATCATTGAGATTGACCAGAAATTTAATCTGGCTGCTTTTTTTGATAAGGTAGTTTTATTTTTCTCCAAACCCAACCAATTAACTATTTTAAAAGAAGGTCAACTCAGTCAATTTATTCTTCAAGAACCCTATTCTGATTTTAATTTTGACGATTTTGCTTCTTTTAGAGGACATCTATATTTTTTAGACAAAAATTCAGCCGAAATAATAAAATATCCCTATCTCAAAAATTTTGAATGGGGTTCTTCCCAGCTATGGTTAGACAGGAAAGAAAAAAAAGTGCTTAAAACTCACTCTCTGACCGTTGATGGCTCAATTTGGCTTTTGGACAAAGACTCCAACCCGGCCACCACCTATATATGCCGATATTATACTGGCCGACTTCAAGAGAAAATTGTTCTGGAGATTTTTCCTGAACCCAAAGAAATTAAGAAAATTTTTACATCAGCTACTCTACCCTATCTTTATCTTCTGGAACCTGCTCAAAAAAGAATAATCATTCTTGATAAAAAGGGGCAGATTATTAAACAATTTCAAAGCCAAAAATTTGACAACCTCTTAGACTTTGCAGTTTCCCAAGACGGCAAAACAATCTACCTCTTAAACGGCTTAAAAGTCTACAAAATTAATTTTTAATTTGTTTCATTACAAAACCCCAACCGTAGTCGAAGTTCTTATTTTTATATTTTGAAAATTAATTATTTGCCAGGTGAAAGTTGAACTGAATCAACCGGAATAATTTCAACCGCGCCGTTCCCCTCCCCCAGCGCCTTCGGCATTGACGCTACCACTACTGTTAGAAGAATTAGTATCCGGAGAACTGTTCTCGGTTGGAACTCAAGCCCTCACGTCCAATTTCATTGGCCGCACGGGCTTGAACTCCGTTTTGACACTGATTTTTAACAATGATAAACTAACATGTAAGAATAGAAAATATGCCTCAAAAACGAACTAACAAATCAAATAGCGATTTAAAGAAGGTTGAAAAACTTCTTAACCAACAGACAGCTGTTATTCTTTCGGCAGTTGATGAAAAGCTTAAAATAAATAAAATTGATATTCTTGTGGGTGTTGACCAAAAATTGGTAAAGATGGAGACGAGAATTAACCAAAAAATTGATAAGCTTATAACAACGCTTGATAAATTTCTGAAACGTTTAACAAATATAGAAGATGAAATAGAGATAATAAAGCTTGATATCAACCGTTTAAAGAAAGTTATCCGAGAAAAATTAGGAGTTAATTTATCGTAAAAACCAAATTTCCAGAATGGATTTATTTTACTAAACAGCTTATTGCTGTTTTTTTATTCCTTTAGCTAATTTAACTAAAATAAGTCAAAAAAAATTATCCAAGATTAAAAATCCTGTCGTATATTTATTTTTACTCGCTAAAATAATAATTCTCGTTTCTTGGGCGCAGCAAAAAATGGGTAAAAATAAGCAGATGAAATTTCAAATGTTTTACCCTATTTCAGTTCCACTTTGGCGCCGGCTGCCTCAAATTTCTTTTTCAACTCCTCAGCCTCCTCTTTTTTGACATTTTCCTTGACCACCTGGGGCGAGGTAGCAGCTGCATCAACCAAATCCTTGGCTTCTTTTAAGCCTTTCTGAGTAACATCCCTGACTATCTTAATTACTTCTATCTTTTTTTCGCCAACAGTCGTTAAGACAATATTGAAAACCGTTTTTTCCTCGGCCGGGGCAGGAGCCGGAACTGTCGGAGCAGCGGCTACAGCCACTGGAGCTGTGGCGCTAACGCCAAATCTCTTTTCCAGAACCTTCACCAATTCAGCCAAATCTAAAACCGACAACTTCTCAATTTCTTCAACCAGTTTCTTGAACTTTGCCGGAACTTCCACTTTTTCCTCTTTTGTTTCTTTTTCTTCTGTCATATTGTTTAGAAATTAGAAATTTATGTCTTAACTTTACTTAAAACATAAATCAGACCTTTAATATTTGCTTCTAAAATTCTGACAAAGTTTGAAATAGGCGCTTGGATACTTCCTACTAATTTTACCAAAAGTTCCTCTCTGGTTGGCAATTGAGCTAAGGTTATGATTTCTTCTAATTCCCTAAATTTATTTTCAAAAAAGCCACCTAAAATTTTTAAATTGGGATTCATTTCGGTGAACTGGTAAACGATTTTAGCAGGTGTTATTACCTCTTTGTAACCAAAAACTAAAGCCACCTCTCCTGGCAATTTTTTTATCTCAATTTCAATTTTTGCTTTTTTAAAGGCAATTCTCATTAAAGTTTTTTTAGCCACCTTTAATTCACAATCTGCCATTTTTAATTTTCTCCTTAAAACAGAAAGGTCCTTTACTTTCAAGCCAGTAAAATCAATAAAAATTATTGCTTTCTGCCGAGCAATTTTATCTTCTAAATCCTCAAGTATTTTTTGTTTTTGGGTTTTGGTTAGTGCCATAGTGGTAATACCAAGTTTCTCGCTCGCCCTCTTCCTGTCTTCAGCAGGCGCTCGCTATCGCTCGCTTCGGGCTCGCTCTTTAGAAACCCTCGGTTTCTAACGGTCGCTTCGCTCCCTGTTTTCCTACACGGGAGAACCGGAGGGTTCTCCCGCCCCCTCTCCGATTTGGGACATTTTTTAAAAATAAAAAAGTCTGCTTCCGCAGATAAATCCCAATTGTTTAAGACTCTATTTTAAACTAGATTATCCTCGGCAGGTCTTACACGCCACAATTTGCGTGCCTGCTGTCTGCGGATATTAATATTTTATTCTTTTTAAAAATTTTGTCAACCCCTAAATTGGATATTGTCAAAAAGATGGCGCGGGCGATGGGATTTGAACCCACGTTCTCCGCCGTGACAGGGCGGCGCTTTTAACCGGGCTAAGCTACGCCCGCCTGGT
>JASEJL010000056.1 GCA_030016465.1 Patescibacteria group bacterium
TTAATAATTCCAGCAATCATTTGAAATCTTTGGTGATAATCTTTTAAGGAATGGCGATAGGTGTGAGCTAAAATCTTAAATCTTTTACATTATTAAATTAGAAAGAGTATTGAAATTAAATTATTTCATAGGTTTCTGGGAAAAAGTAAATAAGTTGGGATTGAGAGAATCTTACAGTGAGGCATTAGTAGAATTAGAAGTAATGAAAAATAAAAATGAAAAATAAAGAAAAAAAGCGCGAAAAATTTCGCATTTTTTTGTTGTTTGATAGTTTGATTTTTGCTATAATTGGAATAATGAAAAAAGTTAAAAAAGTATTAATAATCGGCTCTGGCCCCATTATTATTGGTCAAGCAGCTGAATTTGATTACAGTGGTTCTCAAGCCTGTAAAGCCCTCAAGGAAGAGGGTGTTTTTACGGTTTTGGTTAATTCCAATCCAGCCACCATTCAAACCGATCCCACTATGGCTGACAAAGTTTACCTAGAGCCTCTAAACCTGATGACCTTAACTAAAATCATTGAAAGAGAAAGACCTGATGGCATTTTGGGTACCATGGGCGGACAGATTGGTTTAAATTTAACTGCTGAGTTAGCTAAACATGGCATTTTAGAAAAATTCAATGTTAAAGTATTAGGAACAAATGAAAAAGCAATAGAAGCTGGTGAAAATAGAGAAGCATTTAAAAATTTAATGAAAGAAATTGGTCAACCCCTTCCTAAAAGCAAAACCGTAAATAATCTTGAAGAGGCAGTATTCTGGGCTAAGGAGATTGGTTATCCAGTAATAATAAGACCAGCTTATACTTTGGGAGGTACTGGTTCGGGAATTGCTTATTCTGAGAAAACACTTAAAAGAATTGTTCAAAAAGGCTTAAATTTAAGTTTGATTCATCAGGTCTTAATTGAAGAATGCGTTTTAGGATGGGCAGAGATTGAATATGAATTGGTTAGAGATTCTAAAGATAATGTAATAATAGTCTGCCCGATGGAAAATGTTGATCCAATGGGAATTCATACTGGAGATAGCATAGTGGCAGCTCCTTTGATAACTTTAACCAAAGAGGAAGACGAAATGTTGAGGGAGGCTTCTAAGAAAATAATCCGAGCCTTAGATGTAAGAGGTGGCTGTAATATTCAATTTGCCCTAAATCGTGAAAATAAACAATACCGAATCATTGAGGTTAATCCGAGATTGAGTCGAAGCTCAGCCTTAGCTTCAAAAGCCACTGCCTATCCCATTGCCAGAGTGGCAGCAAAGATTGCTTTAGGAAAAAGCCTAGACCAAATTGAGATTGGACCAGGTAGGAATGCTTTTTTTGAACCCAAACCTGATTACGTAGTGGTCAAAATTCCGAGATGGGCGTTTGATAAAATTCCTGAAGCTAATAGAATCATTGGAACCCAAATGAAGAGTACCGGAGAAGTCATGGCTATTGGAAAAAATTTTGAAGAGGCGCTACTCAAAGCCATCAGATCTTTAGAGATTAGAAATGCCGATTTATTTGATGAAGAAGTTGAAAAGTTATCTGACATTGAACTGCGAGATCTCTTGAAAAATCCGACCGATAAAAGAGTCTTCGTTATAGCTTCGGCTTTGCGAAGAGGTTGGGAGGTTGAAGAAGTTTCTGAATTAACTAAAATCAACCAAGTTTTTATTAAAAAGATAAAAGGAATAGTAGACCTTGAAGAGGCCCTAAAGGAGGATGAAGCTCTACCAGAAGAAGCAGTAAAATTCGGCCTCTCCCTTAAAAGAATAAGTCATTTGACCGGACAAAGTATAGAAGATCTTAAAAATATTATTAAACCAGTTTATAAAAAAGTTGCTTTTTATGCACCTTATTTTTATTCAACATATAATGAGACTAAAACTTCCCTTACCGAAGCTCCTTCCAAACATCAAACCAATAAACGAAAGATAATTGTTCTTGGCTCCGGTCCCATCAGAATTGGACAGGGAATTGAATTTGATTACTGCTGTTGCCATGCAGTTTCGGCTTTAAGAGAAAAAGGGATAGAAGCAATAATGGTAAATAACAATCCAGAAACAGTAAGCACTGATTATGATACCAGTAACCGACTTTATTTTGAACCTTTGTATTTGGAGGAGATCAAAAACATTATTGAGTATGAAAAGCCAGACGGAATAATTTTACAATTTGGTGGCCAGACCCCAATCAATTTAGCCTCGGACTTAAAAAATAAAGTTAAAATTCTCGGATCTAGTGAAGAGAGCATAGCAATTACCGAGGATAGAGATAAGTTTAGTAAATTTTTAAATGAATTAGGGATTAAACAAGCCAAATTTGGTATTGCCAAAACCAAAGAAGATGCCCAAAGGATTGCTCAAAGCCTTGGTTATCCAGTGCTGGTCAGACCCAGTTATGTTTTAGGAGGTAGAGCAATGAGAATTGTTGAAAATAAAGAAGACCTTAATTATTACATGGCTGAAGCCATTAAGGTCTCCGAAGAACATCCCATTTTAATAGATCATTTTTTAGAAAATGCTCTAGAATGTGAAGTTGATGCTCTTTGTGACGGAAAAGAAGTTTATATTCCAGCTGTAATGGAGCACATTGAGAAAGCAGGAATTCATTCCGGAGATTCAAGCTGTGTGACACCGCCAGTAATTTTAAGAGACGACACTATTAATGAAATAAAAGAAATTACCAGAAAAATTGCTCTTTCTTTGAAGATCATTGGCTTAATTAATATTCAATTTGCAGTTCAAAAAGGAGAAGTTTATGTTTTAGAAGCAAATCCCAGAGCCTCCAGGACCATTCCTTATTTAAGTAAAGCCACTGGTATTCCTTTAGCCAAAATCGCCACTCGGATTATTTTAGGCTATTCTTTGAGAGATTTAAACCTTCCTTCAAGACCTCTGAAAAATTTTGCCGTAAAGAGCGTGATTTTCCCTTTTATAAAACTACCCCAAGCAAATCTTGATTTGTCTCCGGAAATGAAAAGTACGGGAGAAGTGATAGGAATTGCTCCAGAGTTTCCCTTGGCTTACTTCAAAGCCCTCCAGGCAGCTGGACTTTCTGAAGTTAACAATATCTTTATCTCTTTGAGAGATAAGGATAAACCAGAACTAACTAAAATCACTCAAGAACTAAGAGAACTATGCCAAGCTTACGGAGTAAGACTATTTGCCACTTTGGGTACAGCAAAATATTTAGAAAAATTTGGGATTTGGCCAAATTTAGTGAAAAAATTAAGTGAAGAAGGTTTAGACGCAGTTGATTTATTAAGAGAGAAAAAAATCGATTTAGTAATAAATACTTTTACTGGTAAAAAAGAACATGGCGATTCTTTTCAGATCAGAAGAGCAGCCATTGATTCAAATGTTTATTGTATTACTACCATCGAAGCTACCATCGCCTTAATCAAAGCTCTACTCCATCATTATAAAAGGGGAACCCAGATATATTCTCTTTAAAATAAAGGGAGTTTTTTGAAACTATGCCAGTTAATTTGCAAATGGACCAGCACATTCTGAACAGTTGGCACCAGTAAGAGTAAATGCCTGTCTTAATCTTAGATTTTTTAGAAACACTTTCAGTGTTTCAAGCTCAGAACATTCCTACTTACAAAATTGGTTAGAGTGTGGTAGACTATTACCAATGCGGAAAATATAAATTACAGATGGGTAAGCTATAATGAGGCAAAAAATTATGATTTGATTGAAGGAATATTAGAAGAAATAGAAATGGTAAATAAAATTTTAAAGCAATTCTAAATGAAATGATTGCTATTTTGTATCGCCAGGAATTAAAAGAATATGATTTTGGGCCAGGTCATCCTTTCAGGAGCGATAGGTATGAGATTTTCCCTAAATTTTTAAAGGAAAATTTGCCGGAGGATAAAAATTACCAAGTTTTAACAGCTGAACCGGTGACTGATAAGGATTTAGTTTTAATTTGCCAAAAAGATTATATTGATTTTACCCGAGATTATTTTAAAGCCCGGAATTTAGGTCAGGATTTTAATAATAGGTTTTATCAATATCACTCAGTGGACAATTTTCCGCCTGTCAGGCCGGGGAGATTAGAAGAAGCAGCCAGAATAATTATTGGCCAGGCAAAATTGGCCTGTGATTTAATTCAGCAGAAAAAATTTAGAAAAGTAATTTCCCTTGGCGGCGGAATGCATCACGCCAAGTTAAATTACGGTGAAGGATTTTGCCTTTATAATGATGTCGCCTTTGCCGCAAAGTATTTGTTCAAAGAATATAAACTTGAGAGAATTTTGATTTTAGACACTGATGCCCATGCCGGAGATGGAACTATGGAGTATTTCTACCAAGAGCCAAAGGTTTTATTTATTGACCTTCACCAAGATCCCAGAACTCTTTATCCGGAAACCGGTTTTGCCAATCAGATTGGCCAAGGCCAAGGCAAGGGATATACTATTAATGTTCCCTTGCCAATGTTTGCTGGAAATGATTCTTATAAATTGGTTTTTGAAGAAATAGTTGAGCCAGTAGTAAAAGAATTCCAGCCTCAAATTATTATCAGAAATGGTGGTTCTGACCCCCATTTTGCTGATGAGTTAACTCAGCTGGGATTAACCATTGAGGGATTTAGAATGATAGGAAAAAAAATTAAGAAGCTGGCTGAAATTTGCGATGGCAGGGCAATAGACATGATTGGCTCTGGTTATAATAAAAAAGTTTTGCCTCATTCTTGGTTAGCTTTAATTTCTGGCTTGACGGATTTAAAAATTAAGCTCAAAGAACCAATTCCTATTCCTCAGCGATTCAAGAAAGACTTTGTCTTGGAAGAAACTAAAAAAGTTGTCAAAGAAGTCAAAAACAACCTTAAATATTACTGGCAATGCTTTCGCTAATTGGGTTCCTTGTATGAATTTAGAGTGGGCCCTGTTAGAGGTTTACTATCTAACGGTGTGCATTTGAAATTTTTCCTCAGGCTGATATTTAATGAAAAAGAAATAAAAGATGGACTGACTCCCAAAATTGGGACAGTTTGCTAAAATAAGATTTGGGTGTAAAATAGAGGTGTATGGAGAATAAAAAACCCAGAAGAAAACTATCTAGTCAATTTAAGGCTCAATTAGTTCTGGAATATCTGAAAGGCGGTAAATCCCAGGCTGAGATCTGCAGAGAAAATGTCATTAGCCCCAGTCTCTTTACCAAGTGGTGTCAGCAATTTCAGGAAAATGTCCATAAAGTCTTTGATAAAGTCTTTGACGATGCCAGAGGCAATAATGCCCGAACAGAGCAGATCGCTAA
>JASEJL010000057.1 GCA_030016465.1 Patescibacteria group bacterium
CCTTTTTTAAA
Source organism: Patescibacteria group bacterium (assembly GCA_030016465.1). Lineage (GTDB taxonomy): Bacteria > Patescibacteriota > Minisyncoccia > Minisyncoccales > DG-74-1 > Yes71-31. The sequence continues at coordinate 12 of JASEJL010000057.1, forward strand.
ATTCCCTTCCTCTTCAGGCACAGATTCAATCCAGCTAAATGTAAATTTAGCTCTCATTGAATAAGGTGCGCAGTAGGGATCTACTCCGGAAGAAGCCTTGGCAGTAAATTGAATTGAACCATCTTGGGCTTGATTGGTGACATCGAAAGTAGTTATTCCTTCCCAATCCCCAGGACAATCATAACATCCAGTCTCACAAACTCTCCCTAAATAAACCCCATCAGCATGAATTTCAGCATATTCCCAGCTAGCCCCAAAATCTCCTTCTACTTGTACTATCACCTGAGCCGAATACAAAGTTCCCCGCTGGAGAAAATTAGGAAAATCTACACTGCAAGTCCCTCCACTAGCGGTAGTAGTGCAGGTTTTAACTTCAGTAAAGCTGGGCTTTCCTCCTAAAAAATATCTCACCCTTTCAATATCTAAATCTTTATCGATATCTGAATAAAAAATAAATTCATAATCTTTGGCAGATTCAATGATAAAGGCTCCACTTTCTGCGTTTTGACCTTCTCTTATTTCCCTAACCATGGTTTCAATTCCCCTTCTAGTTTCTTGAATAGCTATTGATTGTTGCCAAGTATAATTCTGGGTTCTATAACCCATGACAATGAATCCAGCCACTGCTCCCATGGCCAGGGTAAAGACAAAAATGGTGACTAGGGTTTCGATGAGGGTGAAACCTCTTTTCATTAAAACATTAAAACATATAAACATTTAAACATAATGTTTTTATGCTTAAATGTTTTTATGCTTATATGCTTACATGCTTTTATGTTTATATGTTTAAATGACTACTCAATTCTCTGAAGTTTAATTGTCTTCTCAGTATGTCCATCCACCTTAACTGAAGCAGTGGAGCTAGCATACCCTGTAGCTCCGGCCTCAATATTATACCAACCTTTGGAAAGGGGAATAAAATAAACTTGGCCAGTTTCATCTGCAATCTGAGTTTGATCATAGCCAGTATCATAGACCCTTATTCCAGCCAAACGTATTGGATCAGTGGTAGTAGCATCAACTACTTTAACTAAAAGAGTATTTTCAGCTCTCAGACCCACCTTGACAGTAGTAGTAGTGTTAGGCTCTAAATAAATTGGGGGTAGAGAAGGATAACTTATAATTAAATCAAGCTTCTGGCCAGCCGCTGAAAAATCGGAAAAATAATAGCGATCCCATTCTAAATCTGAAATCTTAACAAAACCTGAACCATTGGTTTGATGAGCTTTTGAATATTTGTAGATAGGATTTTCTTTAGTTGTTTTTCCTACCATTTTATCTCCTCTTAAACGAAAATTGGTATTAGGAATTGCCGTCCCAAACGGCTCAGGTGCCTTAGGTAAAGATGGTGGTGCTTCCGATGAATAATGGAACCCCATATCGACTACGCCAGAATCAACTACCTTATCAGTCCTGGTAGTTTTGTCATCCATTTCCAAAGCAGACGCTGAATCTGAGCCGGCATCTACACAGAGACTGGTGGTGGCTTGACCGGCAGCGATTTGACTAAGATGAAAATCATCATCCTCTCCATTATTCCCACCCAAAACATTGTCTGGACCATCGGGATCAATTAATAAAGGATCAACTGAAATACTTCCGGTACCAGCAGCTATTCCCTCATAATCAGGAGAGTTTCCCCAGACATCAGAATAGGTGCTCTTTACATTGGGAGAATCAGAAACTTTAATTCCAGCCAAAGTATTATTTACCACGATATTATTTATTAACTCATTGTTGTTAGAATCTAACTCAATCAAAATTCCATTTTCTTGGTTTCGAAAAGAGGTATTGTTAGAAATGGTGTTATTTACGCATTTATCAGAAAGTACGATTCCTGATTTTTGATTGGCGTAAACCAAGTTAGAAATAATCTTGTTATTGGTGATATGCTCTTTAAGCCCAATGCCAGCTCCCTGATTAGAATAAGAAACATTATCTAAAATTTCGGTTGAGGCAGGATGATCAAAAACCTGAATTCCATCGTCACCATTTAGATAAGTGGTGTTATTTTTAATTTGGCAATTATTGCTGTTATTAGAAACTAAAATTCCCTTTCCGCCATTTGAAAAAGAGCGATTAAAACTCAAAAGGACAGAGCCAGATTTTTTAATACTGATTCCATCCAAGGAGTTTTGATAAACGGTATTTCTGGTAAGATTATTGGAATTGGCTTTTTCTAACACCATCCCCCGATTATTAGAATAAACAGTATTATGAGAAAGAAGAATATTTGAAGCATCTTTAATATAAATTCCATCTCCAGGATTGTTAGCCATAGTATTATTTATTACTTCAATGTTCTTTGAGACAGAGCCACCGATATAAATCGCTGAGCTCGATGCATTGGTAATCTTAAATCCGTAAATCTTAAGATATTTTTGATTATAAATATAAAAACCATAATCTTTTCCTTTAATTTTCACTTCTCCTGAATCTCCAGTATAAGTTCCGGCAGTATCTGCCACGAAAACAATTGGCTTTGCTGCAGTACCAGAGCTAGGGATATTAATTTCCTCTTCATAAATTCCAGCTCCCACTATCACCATGTCTCCAGCAAAAGTGGAAGAAACTGCCTTTTGAATGGTTAAAAAGGCAGTATCTGGAGTAAAACCATCATTATCATCTGATCCAACTTTTCTAACATAGAAAATCCGCTCAGCCTTTGCCTTTAAAGTGTTAATTAAAAATGTACTCACTTTATCAATGCAAAAACTGATTTCTGTCCGCTGGGCATTGAAAACTGTTGGATGGGGATGGACCCAGCATTCGTTTTCTACCGTGGCAATGGTTTGGCCATTATAAACTTCACCACTACTATAAGTTCTGCTGGTAGTATATCCGGGTAAAGTAGTGGTTACTCCATAGCCATTGGGAGGAATAACATATTCATATTCTCCGACTGCCGTTTTCTTGCCAACATAAGCAATACCTGTAGCTAAACTTCTTACCTCAATACTGGGGGAGTCAATCATATCTCCTTTAGCATCAAATATTGAGATATCTAAAATTCCAGCTGGAGTTTCGCATTCCTCGGTTTTTGTTCTGGGGCTAATAATACTATGTAAAAAAACTTCACCTCCAAAAAAGCCTGACCAGGATACTTTTACTTTTACTTTTTTATAATCGCAAATACAATCATTTTCATCATTGGGAGCAATACCGTCTTGCTGACCATCAATGCATTGAACTATGGTCTCCACTGCATATTCCACATTATTTAACTCGGTGGTGGTGGCAGTCACCCCAGGAGTGGTGCTGGCATAGCTTAAATTTCGAAGCTCCTCAATTTTCTGATTAGCAATAGCTGTCGCAGTAACCCGATTTTTTGACTGCCCAACCACCTTCATTGCCAACTGATAGGCACCAAAAATACCCAGAAAGACAATGAGCATCAGGGCAACACCAACCAGAACATCAATAAGTGTAAAACCTTTTTTCATTTAACTTCATGGAACATGTAACATATAACATAGAACAAATTGTTCCATGTTCCATGTTCCATGTTCCATGTTTACAATGCTCCCAGCATGGCATACATTGGCTGAATCATTGAAACAGCAAAAAAGCCAATTACTGCTCCGAGAATAATCATAATAACTGGCTCAATAACCACGGCTAAATTTTTAGTGGCGTTAGAAACTTCTTCCTCAAAAAATTCAGCCAATTGAGCTAAAACATTTGAGGTTTCGCCGGTCTCCTCACCAACCGCCATCATCTGAATAACAATTGAAGGATAAATATTTTCATAGGGCTTCAAGGCCTGAGCTATTTTCTCTCCCTTTCTTACTTTTTGGGCTGCTTCTAAGATGGCCGACTGATAATAAATATTGCTCAGGGTTCCGGAAGTGATTTCCAGAGACCTGACAATCGGTACGCCAGCTGTTATTAAAGAACTTAGAGTTCTGACCGTATAAGCCGAATTGGTTTTTCGGACAATTGAAGAAATAATTGGAATTTTTAATACTAAAGTATCAATTATTTTCTTTCCAGCTTTAGTTCTCATTGCCTGCCAGAAAAGAAAAATCAAAACAACAAGAATAATAATTGCCAGATACCATTTCTGAGCTAAAAAACTACCCAAACCAATAACTACTTTTGTTGTCATTGGCAGTTCAATCTCTAATTCTTCAAAGGTCTCAGCCAATTTAGGAACAACCATTACCAGCATCAAAATTCCAACTCCCAGCATGGCACAAATAACGATTGCTGGATAAATCATCGCGCCCTTGATTTTTGATTTTAGCTCATATTCCCTTTCCATTTGTTGGGCTAAAGTTTTCAAAACATCTTCTAAAGTTCCTGACTCCTCACCCACCTTGACCATGCTCTGGAATAATTCGGAAAAAATATCCGGATATTTTTGCAAGGAGTCAGAAAAATTTTTCCCCTTAACAATTTCATCGAGAATATTTAACAAAGCCTTTTTAAATTTCTGGCTTTTTGTCTGATTGGCTAAGATTTCCAGGACCCGAGGTAGAGGAAGACCAGCTGAAATCATTACCCGAAGATTTCTAGTGAAAAAAATTTTTTCGGTTAGGGAAACACCGAGGAAAGGCATCCTCCACCACTTTTTTTTAAAAGTGGTGGGAGATTCAGCCCTAATTAAAATCCAACCTTCTTGCCGGAGGGTTCTGGCTAATTGATGTTCGTCTTTAGCTTCTAAAACTCCAGATTTACTTTCCCCTCGTAAGGATTGAGCGGTGTAAAAATATTGTGGCATTGTAAAATTTATCTCTCTTCTTTAAATTTTCTTATCATTTCTACTATCTGAGAAGGGGTGTAATCTAAGATAAGAATATATTTATCCAATTTTAGATTCATTTCTTTTATTTCTTGAAGATCATAATTACCTAAAACAAAAATAGGGATATCTTTTGTTTCTTTGTCTTCTTTTAGTTCTTCAAGGAATTTTATCCTTGGAGAGTTTAGTCTCTGAAGCTTTTCTGGAGAAAAAGTAGGATAAGGAAAGAGAAAAAGCATTAAGATAAAATCAGGTTTCTCTTTCTTTATTTTTTCAATATCTAAATCTAATCTGGAAGCTATTTTTACCTCAAAATGGTTCATTATAAAACTCTTTTCATATCCGCTTATTAAATCTTTTTCTTCTTGATATTCATCTTTTATTAATAATATCTTCATTTTTTTATTTTGAATTATAGAAACTATTTTATGGGTAATTCAATATAAAAAGTTGAGCCTTTATCTTCACCTTCTGATTCTGCCCAGA
>JASEJL010000058.1 GCA_030016465.1 Patescibacteria group bacterium
GAAAATCTAAACCATTAAGCATCTCAACTACTTTATGATTAGCTGAACCATCATCAGAGACCACCACTTTAACTTCAGAAAGGTTTAATTATTCTTTTAGAGATTGAATGAGTTGGTCTACCTCTCTGGTTTCTCTGAAGAAGGAATGGAGACTTTAAGTAAACTCTCTTTCTCTTGTTTAATTAGTGAATATATTATTCTAACTCTTTTATCCTCGTTCCAAATAAAAATCACTAGCTCGAGACTAATGATTTAGATGGCATCCACGAACTTCCGAACAATTACCTAAAATCTCACCTCTGGCGAAGAATGAAAAGTTGTCATTTACTTGTCGTTCGTGAATGACAACTTTTTTGTTATAATTTCAAGCCAGAAAAAATTACCTTTTTCTCCAGAAGGTAATAAAAATAGAAATTAGGATTAATGATAAATCTAATCAAAAGGAGAAACATCCCCATTTTTATCTCAATAAATTCTTCACCTACCCGGTGGGAATAGAAAATTTGGCAAGTTCTCTATCTCTAATAAAGGTAAAATTTCTCTATCTCTAATAAAGGTAAAATTTATATTAGAAAGCAAAAATGGTTCTTTAACAAGGAGGGGATGAAAAAATGAAAAGGATTCTAATAACTCTGATGGTAATTGTTTTAATTTTCGGAACAACTGAAGCAGGAAGTTTTTTCAGATATTGAACAAAGTACTGGAAATGTTTTTCAGGCTGGAACTCTTGATATTTCAATCGATTCCCAGAATCCCTGGACAACCTCATTTTCAATTGATAATCAAAAACCAGGTCAGATAACCCAAAGAGTTTTTAAGGTTACCAACGAAGGAAGTCTTACTCTAAATCTCTGGCAAAAAAAGATCTCACTAATTTTTCTGGAGATGCTTCAGTTTATCCTCCTGCTTCCCCAGAAGTTTCTTCTGAGCCAGAATACCAAGAAGGTTTGGTTGCTGGAGTCTACACTGAATATTGTTCTCTTGATGAAAATACAAACTTAGGTCTTTCAGTAAATGGGAATTTGATTTATGAGTTGGTAGATAAAGTAAAATTCTCAGATATTGATGGCCGGTGGGATTATCTGGGAGAGATTGGACCAGAAGATTCTTTAATTGTAACTCATCAGTATCAGCTTGATTCAGGAGTTATCAACTGGACCCAAGGAGATGTAATGGAATTTACCATTACCTTATATGCTGAGCAACTGCGAGGACTAGGACCTTAATTAAAGAAATCCAAAAAGCAAAAAAGGTCTCTTTTGAGACCGCTTTTTAATTGGAATTTCTCTTTGCTTTGATTTTTCTTTACTATTTCTCAGCTAACTTGATTGCTTTTTGGGAATTTTGCCAAGCTAGAACAAATTTTAAGATAGCCCTTTGGTATTTATCTTTCTCTACATATTCTTTTGCCTTATTTAAATTAGATTCTACTTTCTCCAAATATTGATCAATTTCCTTATTGATTCCTTGATATTTCTTTGCTTTGCTTAGAGAATCTTTAGCTAAAATTTCATCAGCTTTGACTAAATTACTTAGAACTTCTTTAATAACATTCTCTTGCTCTGAAGTTAATTTTTTCTTCTTTAAAGCAAATTCTAAATACTTTGCCGCTCTTGCTTCTCTGATAAACATTCTCTTTCCTAGTTTTCTTTCATATTTGAGATTATCTTCATCTTGCCAGTATTTTTTATCAAGACTTCTTTTAATGGAACAAATAGCTTGAGAGATAAACATTTTTAATCTAGGATTATCAATTTTAATCTTTTCTAATTTATTAATTGCATCTTGTTTTAAGGCTTGAGGAGTTATTTCTCTTCCCCCACCATTTGAAAATCCAGAGACAAGATAATATTCCTTTCCTTCATAAACAATGCTACTTAGGGTCATTCCATCTTTTGTTTCTCCCAATCTTAAAATTACCAAACCAGGACAAAAGGCATTAACTTCTTCTAAAGAACTAGCTTTAGGGCAAATGTAAACTCCATTTCTCTCAAAAGATTCATTTCTGGGATTATTTGCTTCTTTAGCCTGAGAAAAATGAGAAATAGAAAAACCTGCGCTGAGAGAAAGAGCTAAAAGAATACTTATTAAAATTTTTGAAAACTTTGGCATATTTTATTAAAGTTTTTAGTGAAACAGAAAATAATATAAGGGGACTAATATGCCAATCGCAGAGAAAATAATACCAAGTAAGGCATTAAAACTTTGTTTTCTCGATTTTAACTCTAAGACTCCAAGAATTAATCCGACTATTCCAGTTAGAGGAGCTGCTGAAAAAAGGATGGATTCCAAAGGGAGTACCATCGGTAACCTTTTTAAACAAGTTAATAATTCTACCATTACAATCGGTTCTATAGCACAAAATAAGCTAATAATTCCTAATATTAATGAAGCAACAGCTTTTTTTCCCGGAGGAACTTTAGATTGTTGAATAGTTCGGCTTTCCATTTTGATATTCTCTTTTTATTTTCAGCTCTGTCTTTAGTTATTTCTTATCCTATCGAGGAATAAAAAGAATCTTTTCTTTTTCTATCTCCTCTGGCCAATTCTCCATATAGAGGATAGATTTCTTAGAGTTGGTATCAATGTCAGCTTTCATTTCACTCAAATCTATATCTTCTGTTGCTTTTTCAAAATGCACATTGATTAATCCAACTGGTATTGACGCAGAATGTTTGATTCTAATCAACACTCTATCTTTGACAGTTCGCCCAAATTCAGTTAATTTTTCTCCGAGCGTCGTGGAAATCACTTCTACAGTTTCTTTAACTCCTTTGAGAAATTTAGGAATCACTCCTGCTTTTACTAAAATTTTCCTAAAAATACTTTCTTTTATCTCCGAGTTTTCTTTATCAATGGCGGTTATTTTGACTTCATAGATTTTTGGCACTTCTGTAAAACAATATTCTATTTTCTCTCCTGAATCGATTTTTTCACCATCGATCTCCCATGAAAGAAAAGGATCTCTTTTAGTGAAAGCATGACCTTTAAAAATCATACATGGTTCACCAGATAAACTTTTGTACTCACACCCAGTAATATAGGGATTAAGAGCGATAAATTCTTTTCCTTCGCCTGTCTCTGGTTTATATTTTCCTTCGTTAATTTTGTAATCAATTTCATTCTCGCCCAAAACCTTAACAATTTTAATAATACCTTTATCGTGTTCTTTAAGATATTCATCTTTTTCATTTGAACCAACCATTAGAGCTTCAGTAGTAATAACAGGAGTAGTAAATATTGAAGAATAATCTTCTTCATTCGCATCCATAAAATAATCTCCTCCAATAATTGGACGAGGATAAAATCCATGAATATGTCCACCAAAATTTGCTAATACATTTTTATCTTTAATAATTTTTTTAATTTTATCATAGTCTCCTTCGAAATATATACAGCCACCATAAGTACATACCCATCTCCTAGGTGAGAATCCTTCTATTGAACTTTCTACAAAAGGAATATGCGAAAATATAATGTAAGGGTTATCTTCCAATCCTTTAAAGCAATTTTGATGAGTTTCTAAACAATCTTTAAGCCAACTTTCAGTACCTGTAGAAATTTCTGCGGTTGAATAAACACCTCTAAATGGTGAAGGAACATGAGTTCTCGAATTAAAATCCAAACCAATGAAATTTATTCCGCCATAGGTAAAAGCGAAATTTTTATAATCTTTGTTAGTTTCATCTCTTTTAAAGTTAAATTTTTCTTGTAATGTCTGAAAATTCTTTGAACTAGGAGCATTTGGACAAGGAATGGAAGAAGTGCTCCAGAAAATTTTATCGAAATAATCTTGACCTAAAGCCAAAGAGGTTTCTTTTTCCTCTGTATATGGCCAGACATCGTGATTGCCAAAAACAGGAATGTAGGAAATTTCTAATTCATCTAAAATCTCTTTTGCTTTACAAAATTCTGATTTTTCAGCTGAATCAGCAATGTCTCCTAAAACTGCTACAAATTGAATGGGGCATCTTGTATCACCACAATCAATGTTATTTCTCTTTTTGTTTATCCAATCAACAACTTTTCTCAATCTCTCAGTTAAATAATAATCTTCGCCTTCTCCATTATCTTCATAAGTTGGGCTATCATAATCAGGATAACCTCTGCCAATATGTAAATCAGTAATAATGGCAAAGGACCATTTTTCAATAGGAATTTCAATAGATTCGGTTTGATCTAAAATTTGATATTCTGTAGGGCTGAAGACAATACCGCTTAAAAAATCTACTGTCCAAGGAAGAGGACCAATGTCTTCCATTTTTATTACGAGAAAGATTGTCTTTTCATCATCCCACCAACCGCCAAAATGAAGATAAGTTCCCGGAGGAGGCATTTGCCAATTTTTACCACCATCCTCTGAGATAAGAAGATAAGATTGTGCGGTTGAGAACTCAAAAGCAAGTAAATAGATGGTTCCCTCTTTAATAATTCTCATTGCCACTCCACTGTAAGGTGGAGAAGAAGTGATGAAAGAGCCCATTTCAATCTTGGCTAAAAGCACATCGCTCATTAGCATAGGGTGGAGAAGAGCTGATAAAATCTCAGAAGAACCATGGATCACTGAAGCAAAAACTAAATCATAACCTTCAGGAGCATCTCCTTTTGGATCAATTATTTCTCCATACCAGAATTTTTCTTCAGTGGGTAAGAGAGTAATTGTTCCTGTTTCGATATCTTCAAAATAAGGTGAATCCTGTTGGGAACAGGTGGCAATATAAGAATATGTCCCGCCAGGAAGAATATTTCCTTTCCATTTTCCATCCCAAATAGCTTGGATAGTGCCACCCGGGACTAGATTCTCCCATTGCCAAAATCTAATTAACTTTTCCTCTTTCTCTTCCTCTTCCTTTTCTTCTTCCTCTATTTCTAAATATGGTGGAGCAAATATTGAAAGAGTTACTTTTGCACAAGGAATACTACCTTTATTAGTAATAGTTATGGTAGTTTCTTCATATAAAGGATTAAAAGGATCAGGACTATCTGAGACTATAATATCAAGACTACCATCAATAGCAGATGATGAAGGTAAAATTTGGGCATCAGTTGAGTTTGGGAAGGGATATGGAAGCGAGAGTAAAATAACTACTAAAGTTATTAAAGGAATTTTGATTAGTTTAGTTTGCATATTCTTTTTATATTATAATTCTAATCTTAGAGGGTGGGTTCATTCAAGGATTTGTACGTGAAG
>JASEJL010000059.1 GCA_030016465.1 Patescibacteria group bacterium
AGCTTGACCAAATGGAATATAGACCAGTTGAGTTACACGAACTTCTCGCCTTCGGTGAGCAATACCCAGATATTCAGAGGAAGTTTCTTATTGTCGCTCTGGGCTCTGTCTGGTGGTCCCCGCGTGGCGACCGCTGCGTCCCTTATCTGTATACCGACGTTGAGCACCGCCGGCACCTTGCCCTCCATTGTGCCGAGGGTGTCTGGTTTTCAAACTACTGGTTCGTCGTCTGTCGCAAGTAACTCCTAAATTCTTTTGGATTCTTTGCTCCTTGAGCAAAAAACCCTGCTAACTACCAAAACTCTCGCAGGCTTTTCTTTTTGGAGCAAAGTATATTCTTTTCTTAATCTTTTTTTTGGCTTTCCAGGCATTTCCATATTTAAGAAGTCCTAAATAAGAATTGTAGGTTTCTGGAATTGGAGACTCTTTGATTCTCTTCATCATTCGTCTCTTGGCTGTGGTCCTTAATACTCTATGATCTGGAAAATGTACCCAGCCAAGAAAATCAATACCAGAAGTCAAGGTCTTAATAATTGATTTATCTGGATGAATTTTAAGTTTTAAATGTTGCCAAAGAAATGTTTAAGGTGGCACCTTAAACAGTTTTAATTGCTTTGATTAGCTTTCCCATTTTCATTTCTCTTGAACCATCAACTAAGATTAGATTCCTTCATTAGATCTCCTTCTAAGATTAGATCTCTTTCTTTTATTTCTTCTTGGAACCTCAATTTTCCTTTTACTATGGTATCAAATTGAAAATTTTTTCAAGGACCTGTACATGAAGGGTACATTGGTAACATTTTATGGTATTTTTAATGAAACTTGATTGGGGTCAGGTAACCAAGAGATTGATGAGGTTTCTCAAAGTTATTATGGATGAGCCATTCAGTGAGCTTGTGGTTGGCTAAAGGAATATCTAAAGTAAAGTTACCAGGCAGAACTTATTCTTTTAAAATTCGATTGAATGTTTCTAAATTAGAAACTCAGCCATCTTAAAGAAAGGAACTAGATCATAGATAAGGTTTATCAATCTCTCCAAAAATAAAAAGAGGTTTCCTTCCTCTAAGTTTTTGTCTTTAGCCTGGTCTTTGGTTTTTGGTTTTTATTTATACCTCAGCGCTTCCAAAGGACTCATCTTTGCTGCTCTTTTTGCTGGGAAAAGGCCAGATAGAAAGCCAACGAAGGTTGCAAATAGGATGATGAAAATTACAAACCAAAGAGGAGTGTAAAAAATATCAACTGCAATTCCTCCCAATCCTCGAGCCAGGGTATTCATGGTGCCCTGAAAAATGGCTGCTCCAGCTCTTCCTAGAACTATTCCTCCAATCCCGCCCAGGAATCCAATTATCGTTGCTTCTAAAAGAAACATTCTACCAATATCTTTGTTTTCTCCTCCTAAGGCTTTTATTACTCCAATTTCATTAGTTCTTTCCAGTAAGGCTACGGTCATGGTGTTAGCTAAACCAACTGCAGCCACAAATAAAGCAATCAAGCCAAAGATAGCTAAGATAATCTGGAGAGTGCTAAAAATCTTGTTAGCTTCCTCCACTGTCTCAGATAAAGAAGAAACCAAAAAGCCCCTGCCAATAATCTGATTCCTGACCGGTTCCATGTACTTTGGTTGGCTGACCTTTACCTTAGCTTCAGAGAAAGTTTGCAAATTTAGATCTTCCAATGTTGCTAAAGGAAGATAAACCAAAGAGAGCACTTCTTCTTCTACAATTCCTGAAATAGTATAGGATTCCTTTCTGGGTATCACCTCTATCTCTTCCACCTCTTCTACTTTCTTTGGTAAAAATAGAGTAAATTTTACTTCTTGGCCTAGAGCCTGCTCTGGTTTTAAATTAAAAGTTCTGAGCAAAGATGAAGAAAGAATAGTCTGATAGACTCTCTCTTTTTTAAAAAAGTCTCCTCCTACAGTTCTCATTCCTCCTAGTCTAAAGTAAGAGGGATGGCAGACTTGAAACAAAGTATCTGAGGTCAGCTTTCCTAAAGTAATTTGACCAGGAATGGTAACTAAAGGTGAGATTTCTTCAACCTGAGGTATTTTAGAGATTTGATCCAAAACTTCCTTATCTAGAGTAACCAACTCTGCCTTGGGAGGAGTTACATCCAAAGTTAGCAAGGCTTCTTCGGTGGTGATCTGTTCAAGTATCAATCTTTCTAGGCCATAACCCAAAGAGACTAAGAATAAAATTGCTCCAATACCAATAGAGATACCTAAAATGGTAAAAGCGGTTCTCTGAGGTCGAGCCCTAAACACTCTGGTTGATAGTTTTAACAGATGGCGAAATTTCATGATCTCTGGGCTAATATTATTTCTAACTTTCTGGCAAAATCCTTGGCAGTTCTTTTATTAAGACCAACTCCCCCTTTTCTAAGAGGAAGATCAAGGTATTTTTGGAATTGTTTGCTAGTAATTTGTCTTTGAATTCTCTGCTGGATAAAGCTATCCAATCTTCTTAATTCTTCTTCTAACTCAAGAGTTCCAGCATAGCTATCTAAGAGATATCTTCTAATTTGTTCTGCTTTAACTTCTATTTCTGATTTAGGAGGTTTGGGAGAAACTTTTGCTTCTAAAAATTCAGCTTGGGCTAGGATGTGTTCTACATTCTTAGTAAATCTTTGGGCGGTTTGATGATAAAGGCCTATTCCTCCCTGATCAAAAGGTAAATCTAAAAGCTCTTTGAATTTTTCCTCTGAGATTTCCTTAGTGATTCTCTTTTCTAGTACTTTCTCTAGTCTCTCTTGTTCTGGAAGAGTAAAATCAGTAATTAGGTATTGAGCAAGAGCTTTAGCTTTAAGTTGGGTCTCGGTTAGGTGAGGATAAAGCCTGGCTAGACCAGGTAAGGCTTTGGCAACCAATTCTTTTAACTCTGACATAGGAATGAGTTGCTTTTTCTCGGGATTAATCTCGGTTCGAAAAATCTCTCCATCTCGCATGTAAAAGACTCGGTGAGCTAAATGAAGATATTGAGGCTGATGAGTAACTAAGATAATAGTCTTTTTCTCTTTTTGATTTATCTCAGCAAGGAGATCCATAACTACCTGAGCTGAAGCTGAGTCCAGATTTCCAATCGGCTCATCAGCTAATAAAACTAGAGGATCATACATCAAAGCTCTGGCTATGGCTACTCGTTGAGCTTGACCTCCGGATAACTCTCCTGGATAACGAAAAGCTAAGTTTTTGATTCCAAATCGGTCTAATTGAGAAAGAGCTTTTTCTTTGATTGCATCCCTCACCGTTTTCCCAAATAAACGAGGAAGCATCACGTTATCTAAAACATTTAAAGTAGGAATTAAATTATAGAATTGAAAGATCATTCCAACATTAAATTTTCGGTGATCAGACATCTGGCGTAAATTCTTAATATCTAGTAGTTGGTCTTGGAAATATACTTTACCTCGGGTCGGAAACTGAATGCCAGCTAGGCAAAAAAGTAAGGTTGATTTACCACAGCCAGAAGGACCATAGATAATGATGTACTCCCCAGAATAGATTTCAATGTTAATATCTAAAATGGCTGGGGTCTCTGAGGATTTGCCCAGATTATATATTACAGAAAGATTTTCAGTTCTAAATAGAGGTTGAGGCATAAGAATTCAATGTTTAAAATCTTAATCTTTTCATCCAGCCGAAGGTTTCTTCAAAATTCTTGATAATGATTCTGATTACACTCTCTCTACGATGAGGAGTGAGGACAGTGTAATCTGTTGACTGACTGAGATTGCCAGCTGCATCTGCCGATTGGACATAGAATTTGTAGACTGTTCCTGGTTTGAAGGTGGTAATGACAACAATGTGTCTGGTCACTAAGGTCTTATCTAAAGGAGTGGATTCCATTTTCTCCACTGGAGCTATTCCTTCTTGATAAAAAACCTGGGAAGAGGCTGGTTCATTGGTTCTCCAGGAAATGATGGTTTGAACTCTATCTCCTCTGGGAGAAAGGGCAGTATCTGTTCTGACCTGAGTTATCTCTGGAGGAATAATATCTTCGCCAGTAGAGAAAGTTAAAGTTGGTGAAACTACTTTGTTGCCAAGCTCATCAGTGGCAGTGATGGTTAAAGTGTAGGGAGTATTATATTCTAGATTAACTAGAGTAAAGACATGATCTCTGAGTAGAGAAAGTTCTCCTTGGGTCTTGGTTTCATTGGTTATGGTATTGGTGTATTCAATTAAAGTGTCACAAGGAACAGAAGTCTTCCAAGAAAGGGTGGCAGTGTAATCAGTAACTTCAATGAATTTAAGATCTGAGATTTCAGGTCTTAAAGCTTTAGTGGTAAAAGTTCTATCTCCTGACTTGGCCCAATCACCAAGTTGAGCTTTAGAGCGAACTTCGTAGTGATAGAGAGTATTAGGTGTTAGACCAATTAATTTAACTTCGTGATAAGTAACTAGTTCTTTTGAATTTCCAGTTTCTAAAACATAAGGTTCTTCAAGAGTAGGATTGTATTCCTTGGCAGAGGCATAGGCAACCAAACTATTTGATTTCTTATCCGTCATCCAAACTATTCTTGCCCAATCTGTTCCAACTTCAATCTGGGGATATTCTCCAGAGATAATTGGAGGGGTAACTACTTTTGGAGCAACTTCAGCGATAGAAGAAATAAATTCCTCTTCCGGAAGTTCTTTTAAGACTTTTTCAGGGGTAAAGAAAGGATTTAAAGGAAGGGCTTCGATTACTGAAGCAATAAAAGTCTGAGAAGCTCTTTTGATTAGTTCCGTTATTCCTATTTCTTCCTCAATTCTTTCTTCCATTTTCTTTATTTCCTCACGAATTACCTCTGGAATTTCTAAAGTGGAAAATGTTCTATCTTCTGAAGCAGCCTTATTTCCTGAATCATCATAAGAGATTACTCGAAAGTGATAGATAGTTCCCTGTTTTAATCCAGAAAGAATGACCTGGTGGTCAGTAATTCTTTCTTCATGATTGCCACCAATCAATCCATAGTTAGAAGTAAGGCCATATTCTACCAGACTATTGGACTTTTCATTTGTTTTCCAAGAAATCTTAGCTGTGCTAGAGGTAATATCTTTAATTTCGATCTGGCTAATAATTGGTGGAGTGGTATCAAGTTTCTCAATGACAGTCACTCCTCCACCAGTAATTATTACTGCTCCTGGTTCTTTAGT
>JASEJL010000060.1 GCA_030016465.1 Patescibacteria group bacterium
TAGACCATGCCCCATAATTTCGCAAATCGGAGTAAGATTATAACCTCTTAAGGTCTTTTCTATTAGATTCGAAATCTCATAAAGTTTTAAATTACTTTTTAATAAATTAATAGCTTTATACAAAGCCATTGCTGAGCCCTTTACTAATTTTTCTTTTTCTAAAGATACTCTGCCTATAGTTTTGGCAAGAGCTAAATCTGTAAAATAACCATTTTTAAAAAGCCCCAAACTAATTTGTATTACATCGCCTTTTCTAATTTTTTTTGTTTTACTAATTTCTCCAAAAAAAATTTCTTCATTTATCCCAATCGAAAGATAATGTTTTAAGCCAAGAAATTTAGTTGAGGGTAAAGCATTATTTTTCTTAAATTCCTGTTTAGCTATTCGGTTGAGTTCATAAGTTGATATCCCTGGTTTTATAGAGTTAACTATTTTAAATAAAGTATTCTCAGCAATTTTTGTATTTTCTTTTATTTGTAAGATTGCTTTCTGCGTCATATCTAATGAGGGAGGTTCTTATAATATTTTTTATTCTTTTATTAGCGTTAATTCTCTGCCTAAACAAAAATGTTTTTTAAGTGAGTAAGTTTTCTTTCTATAAATCCCAATCAATTTTTTTAAAGAGAAATTTTTTATATTCCCCAACCTCATCCATCGCACGGTTGGACAACCAATTAAATCTCCATTTGCATCAATTGTAATCCCATGAGCAAATAATCCGCACCTTCTATCCAAAGTAGCAGAGGAAACCCAGGTATTGTATTTTTTTACTATATTATAAAGTTCATTAATTTTTCCTCCTGTAAGCGTTGTCCAAACTTGTTTGTCTGATGCTCTACCTGATTTTGATAATCCTGCCACAAAATATTTTATATTATTTCTTGAACAAAAATTAGCAATTTGTTTTATATCTTTTTTATTGATTTGTGTTACTACTGTATTAGCAGCTAATCGTGTTAATATAAAATTCTCTTTTCTTTCTATATTTTTTTTGAAAATCTTTGCCAAATAATATAGATTTTCCTTATAAGTATTAAATGGTAAACCAACTAATTTTTCAAAGTGTTTTTTATTAAGACTATCTATTTTAATAATTAAAGATACGTTGTTTTTAAGAAAGAAATTGCCCAATTCTTTTTTAAAAAGCCCATTAGTATAAATTACAGTTATTAGCCCGAGTTTATTGATATATTTCACTAATGGTTTAAGATTTTTATCCAAGGTTGGTTCTCCTACTCCGGCGAAACATATAGTTTTGGCTCCGAGATTTTTTGCTTGTTTAATAATGTTTTTATATTCAGAAAGAGTTAGAGGTTTTTGTCTTATTTTTTTGTTTATTTCTGGTCCCACGAAACAATAGAGACACCTTGCATTACATCTCGCAGTTAAATTTAGAGATAAAAAAGATATTCTACCATTTTCTGGGGAATCTTTTTTTAGATGATTTACATTCCAATGAAAACCTTTTAAGATTAATTTGCGATTCCGCATAAATTTTGATGATTTTTATATCTTATAATTTTCCGCCATGAAGAATTATATTTTCGCCAGTCATATAATCATTAATTAAAATTCCCAAAACAGCATTCGCCACATCAATAGGATAACATAATCTACTTTTTGGAATATTTTTAATAACAAGTTCTTTAGCAACATTATCTAAATACGCACTAAGCGCCTTAGTATCAACTGGTCCAGGTGAAATTGAATTAACTTTGATATGCTTTGGCCCAAACTCTTCGGCTAAACTTTTTGTAAAGTTAATTACTGCTGATTTCGACGCACAATAAGCAGTTTGTTGCCCCGCACCTCTTACCCCGGCGGTTGAAGCAATATTTATTATATCCCCACTTCCAGTAGCAAGCATTTTTTTAATAACTTCTTGAGAAAAAACTACGTGACCCTCATAATTTATTCTCCAAACTCTTTTTCTATCTTCTTCTGTCTCGTAAAGAAAAGGGGTTATCATCCAGATTCCCGAAACATTAACTAAAATATCAATTCTCTTTTTCCATCTAAATGTTTGTTCTACTATCTTTTTTATTTCTCTCTCATAGTTGTTTAAAGTAAGGTCTATTTTAAAAATCTTAACTTTGTTTTTCCCATATTTTTTTATTACTTCTTCTGCCAATTTTTTACTTATAAAATAAGTTCCGGTAACAAAAGCACCATTCTCTAGTAAGGCTTCGCCAATTATTTTTCCTATATCTGCGTCCAAGCCATTAATCAAAGCAACTTTATTTTTTAAAAATGGGGTTCCTTTACTATTTATAATTTTAAAAATTTCATATTTCATATATTAAAGATAGTGCGTAATCAAGGAAATAGCCAAAATTGAGGAAATTTCAGGAGATTTTATTCGTAAAATTTTCAAAAATATCCCAGAAATACCCCTCAAATCTTATTACGCATTAACTTTACTGAAAGACGAAAGAAAAATCAGGAGGAGAAAACTTAATGCCGGGACTAAACCGGGAAGCTTACTTAAGAAAGAGAGGCTGTCTTGGGAAAAGCCCAAGAGAAAGTTCATAAAGCTATACAAACAATTGAAATTCATCTTTCTTTTAAACTGCGAGGGATAGATTCAAACAATAATGGATCACTCATCAACTACTTGATTTTTTAATTGGTGTAAGAAAAAGGGGTGATCTTTACTCGGTCTCGTGCCTACAAAAAGAATGACAATGCCTAGGTGGAACAAAAAAACTGGACTTGTGTTAGGAGAATTTTTGGCTACATTAGGATTGATAAGCAAGAACAAGTCGATCTCAAAAAAGAAATTGATCGAATGCTAGATAAGATTTATGATTTAAGAACAGCTAAAACTAAATCCCTAGAGATAAACATTCAATCTCCAGATACAGTTCTATCCAAAGTTTAATTTTCGGTTAGATTCTTAAATCAGAGAGCACGTTGCTCCGGGGACAATTGGTCATCTGAATTAGTAAATGGCATTGGAGGTCAACCAATAGCCATCTTTTTTAAATTTTAAATTCATTGCCAAAAATACTTAAAATCAAATTAGTATCAATTTGAAGATAAAACAAAGTATTTAATAAAGTTTCTTAAAACCTTGGTTGACTCCCTAGCATCTTTGATCCTGGTTATAAAACCTTTTTTTTCTTTTTCTAGAAGCTTTTTTCTTACTCTTGCCAGAGATTTCATATTATTTACTGAGAATTCGGGATGAAATTGAACACTTCTTGTCTGATCATTTATAGCTAGGGCCTGAATTTTACAAAAATCAGAACAAGCAAGTAGTTTCCATTTTGGGTTAACTTTTTCAACCATACATTGATGACTCAATTGAGCAAAAAAAATTTTAGGAATGCCTTTAAATAATGGGTCCTTCTTTCCCTCTTCAGTGAGAGTTAATTGAATTGTTCCAAATTCTCTACCCTTAGGATTGTAGATTACTTTTTCCCCCAAAGCCCTGGCAATAAACTGATGTCCTCCACATACTCCAAGCAAGGGTACCCTTTGGTTAATGGCTTTCTTTATGTAGATATAAACTTTTTTCATCCAGGGTTTTTCTTCTCCTTTTATTGGATTGTGGAGTGATCCACCAATAATAATTCCTTGAAACTCAATTGGATTAGGAAGTTTTTCTTTTGGAGCATAAATTCCAATAAATTCGTCCTTTTTTAGACCTAATTTCTTTCTAAAAAGTTCTAGATAGGAGCCTTTGATTACCCTTTCTTCTGTTTCTTTTTTTAATTTCAGATTATCAGTTAAAATATTCAGAAATAATAATTTTAGTTTTTTGTTTTTTTGCATATAAAAAATTATATCACAACTGTAAAATAAAAGGAAAAGATGTACAATATGTCCAATATGAAGACATCGGTAATAGTTTTAGGTGTTTTTGGGTAAATCCTGACAGGCCTTATCAAAGTATTTCTGGAATTCAAGGCCATTATCAGTTAGAACATTCTCAATCTTACCATCTTTATTTTCTACCCCTAATTTTACCAAGTTTTGGCATCTTTGGGGTATTTACTGATATATTTTATATTCTCTGCAGGTTTTAAATTTAATGTTAAAGTGTTATATAATAAAAAAATGCAGGGAGAAGAAAGGTGGTTCTTGAATTTTAATTAAGAATTACCTTCCCTCCCTGCTTTTTTACCTCTTTTTAAAAAGTCCTCCCATGACTGCATCAGAGGCCCCGTGGACTCGGAGGTTGGGCCTCCAATTCCAGAGACCTCCGATGAACCTGTATCCTTGTTGCCAGTCAAACCAGCCAAAGAAGACCCGCCATATAAACCATCCTTTCTTTCCTTCACATTCTTCTGCTTTTGGAGAAATGAATGGTTGCCAAAGGTAAGGACTACCCTTCTCTTCTATCACCGTCTGCCAGATCTTTGTTCGGGTGGAAGTACCGTCTCGCTTTTGAGGTAGCCAAATCTTTACTCCCTTCATCCGAGCCCCCTGAATGGGCTTTAGGACAAACCCCCTTTCCCAGGGAAGACTCGATGGGTCTTTCAGGGGAAAACCTAAACCCAATTTCAGAAGATATCCTTTATATCCATCCATTTGAATAGGGACTAGGGAAATTTTCTCTAAATCTGGGGCTCGGTGATCATCAATTTTTGTTCGGATCCAGAAAGGGCCTTTCTCTGATGGTATCTTCTCAAAGTAAGACATATCTAGGACTTCAGCCGCCAAGGCATCATCTTGAATCGGTGTGTCCAAAGAGACAAAACCTTGGCAATAGCATCCCGTCAGCACTTCCTTCCATTGACTTTTCATCTTATTAGGAAGGAGCTTCAGGGTAGTCCCCAAGCCAGCTGGACGAACTTCCACTTCGTAAATAAATTTTTGGGGATTGTTCGAATCCAAAGTTGGAGCTATATCGATTCTAACAATCGGAGAGGGAATTAACAACTTTTCGACTGCCCACCACGAATTACCGATCTCTCTGACATCCTCCATCGCTGCTTCTCTCCACTGCTTGCTAAGGAAATTTTCCAGTTCAGAAAGAACATTCTCTGGAACTTCCCTATCTTCACCGATTCTTAATTTCCAGTTGCCAATCGTCATCTCCTTTAGCACTTTTTATCTCACCTCCT
>JASEJL010000061.1 GCA_030016465.1 Patescibacteria group bacterium
CTAAAAATAACTCTTTCGTCTGGTAAAAAGCATCGCCTAATCACAGAATTACGATGTCCTTCATCCAGTTTATATCGCACGAAAACGATTGTCAAGAGGAAAATTAGTAATTGCTGATAAATTTCTCAAGCTCTCTAAAATAAAAAAGAGGGAAAAACCAACATTATCACCTCTTTTAAATTTTTTCCAAATTACCGCGGAGCCCGATTTCACTTAACGTTTTGCGGATAGAAGAAGTTGCCAAAGGCAATTTGGGCGAAGCGTAGGAGAGACAGATATGCGTCTGTTATCTGACCCGAACGAAGTGAGGGCGAGGAGCGAAGCGACGAAGCGTTCTACCCCGAAGCGAGGAGCGAAGCGACGAAGCGTTCCACCCCGAAGCCACTATTAAATAATTCTATTTTTAATTCCATATCTCTCGCACAACTTCTTTGATTTCTCTTCGAGTTCTTTTTGATATTCTTTTGTCGGCTGAAAGAAAATCCTGAACAAACTTTTATATTTTGGCACGAGTTCTGAATAATGTCTCTCTAAGAATTTATAATAAAGCGTTTTGCAATCCGCAGGTTTATTGCCGAATAAAGTTAAAGCACCCACTAAAACAAAATTTGCCCTATATTCCTTTGCGATTTTTATCGCTTCATTAAGTTGCTCATCAGTATCAGATAAAAATGGCAATACTGGGATATTATCAATTCCAACCAAAAAGCCTTCCTTCTTGCACTTCCTCATTGTTTTTAATCTCTCAATTGGTGCTGGTGCCCCAGGTTCAAGAATTTTAGCTAATTTTTCATCCAGAGTTGAAATGGAAAAGGAAATAATTGCTCCATGTTTCAGTTTGGACTTTAAATCATCAGGCAAAGTTGCATTCTTATCAATCTCTTTCAATAAATCCAAATCTCTTAAAACAAGTTTTGATTTTGTTAAAACATGAACAGGAAATTTATATCTCAAAATTATCTCGAGCAATTTTCTTGTCAGTTTTAGTTTTTCTTCAATTGGCATGTAGGGTTCCGTTGAAGAAGACAAGGCAATAATTCCGTATTCTCCTTTCTTTGCTCTTCTTTTTAGTTGCTTTTCCAAAAGTTCAGGAGCATTTACCTTTACTGACAAAGTTTTTGCCATATTTTCCCCGTATTTACTTCCCCTGATATAACAGTAAATGCAATTGAAAGAACAACCAGAATAAGGATTTACAGAATAGTCATCCAAAAACCAATCATCCCTTTTCTTATGTTTGTTTAAAATCGATTTTGCTTGAATTTTATTTACCATTTTAACCACCAATTAGAACTTTTAATTTTTCTTGCTTTTCTTTAGATAACTTTTTCATTCCCTCTTTAATCATCAATCTCGTATTTTTATCCTCTATTTTAGTATGTCTTGACAGGAAATTGAAAACGGAGTTTGGATCCTTCTTCGTAACTTCTCTCATGACATTGTCCAAAAGTTCAAGGCAAATCTTTGATTCTGTCTTTTTTGCTCTTATATAAGGAGGAATTGTTGCTACCGCCAATCTTCTTACCCATTTGTTTTCAGATTTTATCCATTCATGCATCAAAGAAAACATCTCCTTTTGATTTTGAACTGCTAAATTTACAATAACTCTCAAAGCCATTAGGTCGCATATCTCCCAATTTGAAATATCATTCAAAACGCTTAAAACAAACTGTTTTGAATTTTCATAGTCCTTCTTACTTATGTTTCCCAAAGCACTTATTACAATTAATCTTTTATCTCTTTCGTCTTCTTTCCACAATTCCATTAACCTTTCAAACTTCCAGTCCTCTTTGATTAGTAATCTGCCTAGTTCTTGTCCAATTGAATTAAGCAATGGCGTTTTGGTAAAGCTCAGTTTTTCTGTTTTCTCTTTCTCAAGTTCTTTCGAAATTAAAAATAGGGCTGATTTAATATCTCCTTTTTTCAATTCCTCGTAAATCAATTTTGCCAGTTCTTTTTTATCCTTCATCATAACACTATTAAGATAGATTCTTTATAAAATCTCTTTTTCCAGCGGTGAAGGGGCGGAATTGCGTATAACGTTTCGTGGATAAAAGAAGTTGCTGAAGGCAATTTTGGCGAAGCGTAGCGAAGCCTTTTATCCGCTGTTAAGTGACCCCGTTAGAGCAAGGTTGCGAAGCAACCGCAGAGTTCCGAACCCCGCACAATTTAATTATTGAATGCTTGTCGAAAGGCAATTAAATGCCTCCTCTTCTATATCTGCAATTTTTTTAAACTTCTCGCTGGCTCTTCTTATTTTTTCTTCTATATCTTGGTCTTTTTCAGCATTTTTAAACAATAGACCAACTTCTGAAAATATTTTGCCCGATTCATATATCTTCTCTGATATTTTTGCTAATTCTTTATTCTCGGTAATTTTTGCTGATTCTTCTAAAAATCGTGAATACATATACCTAAAGCATCCTCCTCCGGTGCCCCCAATTTCAATAGAAATATACAGGTTGAACAAATTCATTCTCAACTCTTTATCCTTAAAGATATTTGGCCATTTCAATAATTCTTTTGCAGTATGCCGCATTCCTTTAATCCCGATGTTTTTAATGGGCGGATTAAGCTGTGACTCAATCGTTTGTTTGATTGCCGAGTAGATATCTTCAGGTTTAGGATTATGATAATTTTTGAAGTCAAATTCCAGATATGTGTTTTTAGGAGGAAACGGTTTATATGTTGAACTTCTTGCTTTACTTAATTGCTCTAATGAAATTGTATAGTAAAATCCTTTTTTTAAGCCACTTGCTTTTTGGTCTATATCAGAAGCTAAAACAGTATCCTCACCATTAAAACCACAGATAACAAAAGTATGTCCTCCAAAATGGTAATCTTTTGGCAAATCGAACCAAGGAAGAAAACCCATATCCCCATAAACCATGACAGGTTCTTTTTTTGAAAGTTTTTCTAAAAGAAGCATCTCCGCCTTTTTTATACTTGAAGTAGATTTTGCTTTGATTTTAACACCAGTCCTTTTCCCAATATCATTGAAAAATTCTTTGATATTCCCCCTTCCGCCAATAAAAACATAAATGCTTGATCCCATTTTCATTTTCCAATATATAAACCCCATTCCTGCTCCAAGACCCAACAACATATCCTCTGAAAGGGGATGTTTATAGTAATGGAATATTTTTGCTAAGGAATTGGTTTGGCAATGATATCCATCCAAGGCAGGGCAATTATCAAATGGTGTAATTTCTTTACTATTTTTCATGTTTTCTGTCTCCATATTTATACATCTTTCGTCATCTTAGATTTTTTCCTTTTTAGCGGGGTTCGGAATTTCATATAATGTTTTGCGGATAAAAGAAGTTGCCAAAGGCAATTTGGGCGAAGCCTTTTATCCGCTGTTAGACGATAGTGCATGCAAAATCAACTTTTCAATTTTGTTGCAATAAAAGCTACTACCCAACAAATTCCTCCGAGTAAAAACCAAAGCCCGAAAATAAGTAAGTTAGATATTGGTTGGGGATAATGGAGCCAGATAGCTATGCTTAGGCATATCAATCCAAAAAAGATAAAGCTATGACTTATCACCCATTCTTTTTTAGAGAGTATCTTTAATCTCATGACATTTCCCTCTCTTGTTTAAAGTTTTTAAATTCTGTTGGGAGATGAATTGCATAATGCATTTCGCCTAACGTCTTGCAGACAAACGAAGCCACCCATAGGGTGGTTTGGACAGAGCGAAGCGGAGAGTTCGTTCATGGCGCTTTAACCTTCCAATTACATATATCGTTTGCGCAAATCATTCCTGATATTACGACAGCTTCAATTCCACCTCCTGGGAAAGTTGATGCACTTGCCAAATACAAGCCTTTAATCGGCGTTTTAAAGTAGGGTCTTTTAACTCCAATTGATTGATCAAAGGAATAAAGTGCTCCTTCAGGCATGGAAGTGTATCTTTCAAAGGTTTTAGGTGTTGCTGCTTCTTGAACAACTATGTGCTTGTTCAAATCAGGAATAGTTTGTTCGACTTTGTGGATCAACATTTTAGCAAGTTCCTTTTTCTTTTGCAAATATTCCCTCGTCCCCCTTTCTGGAAAATCGTGGTAGTTGGCACCTGTCAATATCGTAACGCTGGATTTATCTTTTGGTGCCAAACTTGGGTCAGCATTTGAATTAATCACAACCTCATAATCTTCATCCAGATTTTTAATGAGGGTTGGATAGTTGGATAGATTTGTATCTACACCTAAGAATACCATAAAGCAAGAAGGAGACATTTTTAACCCTTTTATATATTCAACGAATCCTTTATCCAAATTCTCCCCTCCGACAAGTTCTAAAAAGGTGCTTTTAGCGTTTGCATTGGATATGACAATGGGACTTCTAAAAACTTTATCTCCAACTTTTACTCCCTTTACCTCTCCTTTTTCCGTCAATATTTTATCTACCTTATGTTTGAGCAAGACTTCACCGTCATACCTCTCGATAAACTCCTTCAAACTATTCGCGAATTTCTGAGCTCCTCCTTTCGGAAAATAACCTCCATAGAGATAGTAGGATACACATGCGGTGAGTGCGCTGCTCGCTGAGGTTTTATCAGGGTCTGTTCCGATGTAACCTAATAGAGCACAGAGCAATGTTTTTAAATCGTCATTTTTGAAATGCTCGTCAAGCTTTTGCTTAAACGATTTATTCATCCAATCATAGAAATGAGGGTGCTCCCTTGGATAGTCCAAAAGCTTTCGTTCTCCAAAAACTTTCACAATCAACTCGGCAGGCAAAGGTGTTCCGTAAATTTCGGCTTCTCCATAGCATTCCTCGTAAGCTTTTTCAGCTTCATCAAAGAAATCAGAAATACTCTCCTTTTCATTCGGAAACATCTCCGAGAGCAGTTTTATGAACTCATCCAAATTCTGAGCTTTTATATCTCTCCCTTTGAAGATATATCTTGTTGTGTTTCTTACGAATAAATCTTCTTTTTTCAGTCCAAGTTCTCGTAAAAGATACGTAAGAGGGCCCTTTTCCCACAGCCCACTGACATCCTCCACTCCAGTATTAAAAACAAAATCCTTTCTCATG
>JASEJL010000063.1:0-2337 GCA_030016465.1 Patescibacteria group bacterium
ATCCAAAACTACCGGGTAAGCCACTTTTCGAAAAATTGTTCGTAATAAATGAGCGTTAAGTCGGGTCGCATGGATTCCTAACCAATCCACATCTTCATAAGGCAACTTAATAATTTTGGCTGCTGCTCTTTGATAAAGCCGACAGATTTTCCCACCACCAGCAACAACAATAAATCTAAAATTTTTGGGAAGAAATTTTAAAATTAGTTTTTTGAATTTCTTTAAGAAATTTGTATTGATTTCCCCGGGCCGAGGACAAATTATTGAACCTCTCAGAGCAATAAGAATTATTTTTTGAGTTTTTCATAAGGGCTAACCCCATTGTAACACCATTTGTGTTACAATTTCAGCAAAGATTTTCTCTTAAGAAAGGGGTAGCTGATACTTTTTTTGTTTTTTGTTTTAAAATTTATGTGAATATGGTAGAATAAAACAAAGGTCATAAACAATTATTAATTAATTTTTTCAAAAAGCATGAAAAAAATAACCAAAAATATTTTAAAAGAGATTTACAAAAAAAGGCCAAGGGAGAGCAAAAAATATGACTTTGGTTTATTAATTGTCATTGGCGGCTCGGATTTTTATTCTGGCTCTCCTGCTCTTTCAGCCATGGCGGCTTTTAAATCAGGCGTAGATATGGTTAGAGTGATTGCGCCCAAAAGAGCTGCCGATATTATTGCCTCTTTTTCGCCAAACCTGGCTGCCTATCCCTTAGAGGGAAAATGGCTAGAAAGTAGACATTTAGCCACTCTATTAGAGATGACTGAATCAGCTAAAGCAGTGTCTTATGGAAAAACGGCAGTGGTTATTGGCGGCGGAATAGGCCGGTCAGAAGAAACTCAAAAAACAATTTTGGAATATCTTGAACAGGTTCAGGTTCCGGTAGTCATTGATGCCGATGCCATTCATGCTATCGGGAAAAAGCCAGAGATTGTCAAAGGGAAATCATTTTTGTTTACTCCCCATACCTATGAATTTTTTGTCTTGACTGGAAAAGAAATTTATCAGTTACCGGAAAAGGAAAAAATAAAAATGGTTCAGGAAGAAGCTTTTCGACTAGGAACTACAATTTTATTGAAAGGCCCAACTGATATAATTTCTGATGGCAAAGAAGTAGCTTTGAATAAGACCGGCTCTCCTTATCAAACTAAAGGGGGATGCGGCGATTCGTTAGCCGGGATTTGCGGTGCTTTAATGGCCAGAGGTATTGACGCTTTTACTGTTGCTCAAGCGGCAGCCTACATTAATGGAAAAGCCGGAGAAATTGTAGCCCAAAGAGTAAAAGAGGGATTATTGGCTACCGAATTGATCGAAGCCATTCCCGAGGTCTTACACTAATAAATTATTCGCATATAATTCGCATAAAATTTGCATACTAATTCGTGTATGTTATATGATCTCATTATTATTGGCGGGGGTCCGGCTGGAATTACGGCCGGCATTTATGCTGTCAGACAAAAATTAAATACCCTTTTGATTACCAAGAGTTTTGGAGGTCAGGTGGCGCGAAAAGCGGTGGCTATTGAGAATTACCCGGGTTTTGAGGCGATTTCCGGGCTAGAGTTAATTCAAAAATTTGAAAAACAATTAAGAAAGCAAAAAGTTGACATTGAAAGAGATTTGGTAGTAAAGATTAAAAAGATTGGTAAAAAATTCATAGTTTTTACTGAAAGCAAGCAACAATTTCAATCAAAAGCAGTAATTGTAGCTTCTGGAGCTGACCCCAGACCTTTGGAAGTTCTGGGAGAGAAAAAAT
Organism: Patescibacteria group bacterium; assembly: GCA_030016465.1. GTDB lineage: Bacteria > Patescibacteriota > Minisyncoccia > Minisyncoccales > DG-74-1 > Yes71-31. The sequence goes on from JASEJL010000063.1 coordinate 1,757, forward strand.
TTATCGGACGTGGTGTAAGTTACTGCACAGTCTGTGATCAAGCCTTATTTGGAGATAAAACGGTAGCCGTAATTGGGGGAGGCAATGCTGGATTCGAAGCAGCTATAGCTTTGGCAAATTATGCTAAAAAAATTTATATTTTGGAATATGCTCCAAAAGTTGGAGCTGACCAAATTAATCAAGAAAGAGTAAAAAAGACTGGAAAAGTAGAAGTGATAACTAATGCCGCTCTTAAACAGATTAAAGGCAATCAATTTGTAAATTCAATAATTTATCAAGATAGAAAAACTAAAAAAAATATTACTTTTCCTTTGGAAGGGGTTTTTGTTGAAATTGGTTCTATTCCGGCCACTGGTTTTGTAAAAGGTTTAGTAGATTTTAATGAAAAAGATGAAATTAAAATTAATCCCAGAAATAATCAGACAAAAACTCCTGGGCTTTTTGCTGCTGGTGATGTCACTGAGGTAAAACAAAAACAGATTGTTATTGCTGCTGGCGAAGGAGCCAAAGCCGTCCTAGCTGCTTATGATTATTTACAAAAACAAAAGTAAGAGTTTTACTCTCATTGAGCTTTTAGTAGT
>JASEJL010000063.1:2437-4922 GCA_030016465.1 Patescibacteria group bacterium
ATAAAAGCCAGAAAAATTTTGGATTCCCGGGGAAATTGGACAGTGGAGGTGGATTTAGTTACCGAACAAGGGTTGTTTAGATGTTCGGTGCCTTCTGGCGCTTCCACAGGGAAATACGAAGCTCCCGTTGTAAACTCAGAGAAAGCAGTCAAGAATGTCAATGAGATTATTGGGCCAAAATTAAAAGGGAAAGAGGTCACCTCTCAAAAAGAAATTGATAACTTTCTTAATCCGGAAAAATTTGGTGCCAATGCCACTACTCCGGTTTCTCTGGCTGTCTGCCGGGCCGGCGCCTCAGCCAAAAATCTTCCCCTTTATCAATACGTTAGTGAAATTTACCGGGGTCAGACCCCAGAAAAACTTACCGAGGTCTGTCTCCGGCCAGCCTTTAATGTTATTAATGGAGGAGCCCATGCCGGAAATGAATTGGATTTTCAAGAATTTATGATTGTGCCACAGGCAAGGACTTTTTCAAAAAACTTACAAATGGCTACTGAAATTTACCAGGAATTAAAAAAAATAATTAAAGAAAAATATATTGATTTAGCAATCAATCTCGGTGACGAAGGAGGTTTTGCTCCGCCAGTCAGAGTTCCGGAAGAAGCTTTAAATTTAATTTTAACAGCTGCCAAAAATCTCGGTTATGAGAAAAGAATAAAAATTATTATAGATGTGGCTGCTTCCCAATTTTACGAAAAAGACAGGTATAAAATGAAAATCGGCACTTTTACTAAAGAGGGTTTATTGAATTATTATTTAGATTTGATTAAAAAATATCCCATTTTGGGATTGGAAGATCCTTTTGCCGAAGATGATTGGGAAGGATGGAAAATGTTAAACTCAAAGCTCAAAGCCCAAAGCTCAAAACTTTTAATAATTGGCGATGATTTGTTGGTGACCAATCCGAAAAGAATGAAAATGGCGAAAGAAAAAAATGCTTGTAATGGCGCAATTATTAAAATAAATCAAATTGGTACGCTCTCAAAAGCAATTGAGGCGGTCAGATTAGCTAAAAGTTATAATTGGAAAATAATGGTTTCTCATCGCTCTGGCGAGACCAACGATGACTTTATTGCTGATTTTGCTTGGGGAATCGGCGCCGATTTCATCAAAGCCGGGGCGCCAGCCCGTGGCGAAAGAGTAGCAAAATATAATAGGTTATTAAGAATTGAGGAAGAATTAAAATGAAAAAAATCTTACTTATCATTATTGATGGGCTTGGAGATAAACCCATTCCTCAATTAAAAAATAAAACTCCTTTAGAGGCAGCAAAAACTCCCAATTTAGATTTTTTGGCCAAAAAGGGAATTTGTGGTTTAGTTTTGCCCTATATTACCAAAGGAGAATTGCCTACTTCCGAAGACACTCATTTAGCTTTATTTGGTTTTGACCCAAAGATTTATAATCCTGGAAGAGGGGTTTTGGAGGTGTTGGGAATTGGTCTGAAGATTTTGCCAGGAGATGTTTGTCTGAGAGGAAATTTCGCCACCGTGGACACTAGAACTTTAAAAATAATTGATCGGCGAGCCGGAAGAATTGAGAAAACCGAGAGTTTAATAAGAGCTATAAACGGAATTACAATTGAAGGGGTAAAATTTTTAATTGGAAAAGCAATTTCTCACCGAATAGGAATTGTTATGAGAAACAAAAATCTTTCAGCAAAAATTTCCGATGGCGACCCAAAAGTTACAGGGGGCAGCCCCCTGAGAGTTAGGTCTTTGGATAAATCAAAGAGCGCGGAATTTACGGCCAGAGTTTTAAATCAATTTTTGGCAAAAGCCCACTCAATTTTAAAAGAGCATCCTATAAACAAAAAAAGGAAATTACCGGCAAATTATATTTTAGTTAGGAAAGGGGGAAAATTAAAAAAAATAAAAGGCTTTAACAAAAAATACAATTTAAAGGCTGCTTTTGTGGCTGGAGGAACTCTTTACAAGGGAATAGGTAGATTTTTAAGGATGAGAGAGATTAAGGTAAAAGGAGCTACTGGTTTGCCAACAACCAATCTAAAAGGAAAATTGATAGCGAGTAAAAAAGGATTGAAAAATTACGATTTTATTTTCTGCCACATTAAAGCAGCTGATAATTTGGCTGAAGATGGAAACTTTTTTGGCAAGAAAAAATTTATTGAAAAGATTGACAAAAATTTAAAACCTTTGTTAAAATTAAAAAATACTTTAATTGTAGTTACGGCTGATCATTCAACTTGCTCTCTTTTAAAAAGCCATTGCCAAAAACCCATTCCTATTTTAATATATAGTAATGGTAGAGACTACTACCCATCCACCGTCTTTCAGCCCAAATCTACCCGCTCTAAAAAGGTAAAAAAATTCTCTGAAAGAGATTGCCAAAAAGGTAATTTAGGCAAAATAAAGCAAATTGATTTGATGCCAAAAATCTTGAAATTAGCTTGCGCTTTTGACAAAAAATAAAATTTTATACCAATACAAATACAAATAAAAAAATCAGAGTTTATGAGACCCCT
>JASEJL010000062.1 GCA_030016465.1 Patescibacteria group bacterium
GGTCAGGACCTTTATATTATCCTTATTGCCAAAGAGAACATTTAACTCTTCATGGCTCGATTGTTTCCAATGGAAGAGTAGGCACTCGCTGGACAGTATGGGGAGTGGAAACTGGCTACATGAAAAGAGAAAGTTACTTCGATGCAAAGCTAGCTAGAGATCCCCCTCCTCTCCTTCCTTATGTTTCAGAAGAACTGGAGGCCATCTCTTGGGAAGAAGTGGAATAAAATTCACAAAACATAAAAACATAAAAACATAAGAACATAAAAACATAAAAATCTCACTATGTTTAAATGTTTTTATGTTTAAATGTTTTAATGCTATAATTAGAAAATGTTAGAGTTTCTAACTCTAAAACCAGAGGCTTTTGGCCTGGATATTTCTGACCTTTCTCTAAAGATTATTAAACTCAAAAAAAGAGGAAAGCTTTTAGGTTTGGCTTCTTTTGGTGAGAGTGAAATTAAACCAGGAATAATTAAGGAAGGAGAAATTAAAAATGAGGAGAAATTGGCTGAAATTATCAAGGAGGCAATTAAAAAAGTTAAAGGGGAGAAATTAAAGACAAAATATGTTGTGGCTTCCCTGCCCGAGGAAAAAGCTTTTTTACAGGTAATCCAGATGCCGAAAATGACAGAAGAGGATTTAAAATCGGCGCTCATTTATGAAATAGAAAATTACATTCCTTTGCCAATTGAAGAGATCTATTTAGATTTCCAAATTGTTCCTCCGGTCTATAACCATTTGGATCATTGCGATGTTCTTTTGGCTGCTTTACCTAAAAAAACAGTTGATCCTTATCTATCTTCTTTTAAAAAAGCCGGCTTGCAACCTAAAGCCTTCGAAATTGAATCTTTATCCGTTAGCCGAGCTTTAATAAAAGATGAAGTTAGCACTTTCCCTGTTCTTTTGATTGACCTGGGAGCAACCAGAACCAGTTTTATTGTTTTTTCCGGTTGCTCTTTGAGATTTACTTCTTCTATTCCCGTTTCTTCCGGAGGTTTTACTGAGATTATTTCTAAAAACCTGAAAGTGAGTTTGGCAGAAGCTGAAAGATTAAAAATAAAATATGGCTTGGAAGAAAAAGTGAAATTAAAGATTAAAGATATAAATATGGAAATAGAAAGAGAAGAGAGAAAAATTTTTGAGGCTTTGATTCCGGCTCTGGTTGATTTAATTCAGCAAATTAAAAAACATTTGGCTTATTACCAAACTCATGCTTGTCATGAACACTTACCTCCCAATGGCAAAGAAATATCAAAAATTTTACTTTGTGGTGGTGGGGCTAATTTAAAAGGACTAACCGAACTTTTGACTTTAAAATTGAAAATTCCGGTTGAATTGGCTAATCCCTGGGTCAATATTTTGCCCGAAGACCAGAGGGAAATCCCGGAACTGCCATTTGAAAAGTCATTAAGTTATACCACCGCTTTAGGATTAGCACTAAGAGGCATAAAATTATGATAAATTTATTACCACCAACACAGCAAGAAGAACTAAGACAGGAAGAAAGATTTAAACTGGTTTTAAATTTGGGAATAATTATTTTGGCTTTCTTGGTTTCTTTAACTCTGATTTTATTTTCAATAAAAATTTCTCTTTCAACTGATTTAAAAATTCAAAAAATTTATTTTGAGCAGAGAAACAAAAAAATGGAAGGTCTGGAAATTCAGGAACTGGAGGCAAAAATTAACAATTATAATTCAACCCTTTCTAAATTGATAGTTTTTTATCACGACCAACTTGATTTAACTTCAATGTTGGAAAAAATTTCCCAAGCTCTTCCCGAAGAAATTTATTTAACCACTCTCAATTTCAATCCCCAAATTTCTCAAATTTCTTTAACCGGTTTTTCTCCCAATCGAGAAATTTTACTTCAATTTAAAGAAAACTTGGAAAAAACAGAGGGCTTAGAAAAGATTTATTTTCCGCCCGCCAATTGGATTCCAGCTACTGACATTGACTTTTCAGTCAATTTCAAAATAAGTAGATGACATTTAAGAAAAAAATTATCATTTCAATAGTTTTCTTTCTGACCTTAAGTATTTTACTTATTGTTTTTGTAATTTACCCACTTTTTTTAGAAATTAAAAAGATTTCTCAAGATTTTCTTGCCCAAAAACAAGAACTAATAGCTTTTGAAAAAAAAGCTGAAAACTTAGAGAAATTTAAAATACTTTTTTCGGAAATTTCACCTGATTTAGAAAAAATAGATAATCTTTTTGTTAATCCAGAAATACCGGTTGATTTTATTCTTTTTTTGGAAAAAATTTCCCAGGATTCTGGACTTTCTCTTAAAATCTCATCTGGTCTGCCCCTTAAAACTGAAAAAGATTCTTGGCCTTCCCTTTCATTTCAACTTAATTTAGCTGGTTCTTTTCCTAACCTTGTCAAATTTTTGGAAAAACTGGAGTCTAATTTGTATTTAATCGAAATCCAAAATCTAACTATTACCCGTTTAAGCGAAACCGAATTAAAGTCAAAGGAATTTGAAATATATTCTTTAGGCGATGTTAAAGCCAGTCTTTCAATAAAAGTCTACACCCGGTAGTGAAAATTTGCCCGGCTTATAGCATTTTAATGTTTTGCCAAGTAACATATTTGTTGAATTTCTACTACCGGCTACACCAAATAAATGAGAATTTCGAGATTAAAAATAAAAAAAATTAAAGAATTTCTAAAAAGATTACCTCGAACTTTAGGAGAAAGGGCTTTCTTCGTTTTTTTAGGATTATTACTTTTAGCTTTGATTTTTGGCGGAATTATTTTTTACAAATACAACATTTTGGTCAAAAAAGTTAAAGTTCAAATTATTGAAGAACCCCTTCAGTTTCAAGAAAAAGCCTATCAGGATATCTTAAAAATCTGGCAAGAAAAAGAAAAAAAATTCCAAGAAACTGACCTAAAACAGTATCCTAACCCATTCAAGGTTGACTAAAAAGAAAATTTTAGATATAATACTTAATGTTTCTGTCCCCGTAGCTCAATTGGACAGAGCGGCTGACTTCTAATCAGCAGGTTGTAGATTCAAGTTCTACCGGGGACACACGGCAATCGTAGTTTAAAATTGGTTAAGAGGTTATAGCAATAAGATAGTTTTGATAGTTCATCATAAGGATGGTAACCGAAAAAATAATACTTCTAAGAATCTTGAATAGCTTTGCAGAAATTGTTATTATTTAATTCACAAAGGTGAAACAGTATAGATAGAACATGGTGGTATTGGTGTAGCGGTTTCGCATTAGGGTCTGTGGAACCCTAGGGAGGAGTTCAACTCTCCTATACCACCAAAAATTTCAGCCCGAGTTTCCTCGGGCTGAATTGTTTAAACTCCGAGTTTAAACATTATTTTTTTTCTTCCAACTTGACTTTTAAAATTATTTCTTTTCCTTCTCGCAAAACTTTAAAATTGATTTCTTGGCCGATTTTTTGTTTGGCTAAAAAATCGGCAAGAGGATTTTCTTCAGTAATTTTTTCTCCATCGCTTTCTAAAATAATGTCATATTCTTTTAAACCGGCTTTGTCAGCCGCTGAACCTTTAATCACTGCCGGTTCGCCCAAACTTTCTCTGACAATTAGAGCTCCATAATCTACCGGCAGTTTATTGGCTTTAGCAATTTCCGAATTTAAAATAATATATCTCACTCCTAAAAATGGTCGCCTGATTTTTCCATATTTAATTACCTCTTCCAAAATATTTTTGGCATAATTTATTGGTATGGCAAAGCCAATGTTTTGAGCCCCCATGACCATGGCGGTATTAATCCCGATTGCCTTTCCCTCCATATTGACCAAAGGGCCGCCGGAATTTCCCGGATTAATGGCGGCATCGGTCTGGATTAATCCTCTTAAGCTAGTGGCTTTCAGGGGTAATCCGCCATAGGCAGTGATTTTTCGCGACAACCCGGAAACAATCCCGGCTGATAAAGTATCTTCAAACTCTCCCAGGGGATTGCCAATGGCAACCACTGTTTCTCCCAAATCAATTTTATCGGAATCTCCCAATTCCAGATAGGGCAAAGTTTTATCATTGATTTTCAAAATGGCTATATCAACCAAAGGATCCTTGGCCAGAATCTTGGCCGAATATTTGTGCTTTGGGTCTAAAATGACAGCATAATCGGCTTCCGGGTCACCAACCACGTGGTTACAGGTTATTATATAGCCTTCGGTTGAAACAATAAAACCCGAACCGCCGCCAACTTTAGTTTTTTCTTTTCCTTTTTTTAATTTTGGGAAAATAAATTCTTGACCTGGAGCAAAAGGGAAAAAATAAAAGCCCTCCACTTTTGGCAAGTCTTTGGAAATAACAATGGTAATGACGGCTGGACAGGCTTTTTTGGCTACTTCAACAATTGGCGATTTCTCCATCATATATCTAATTGTATCATGAAAAACAATTGTCAACAATAAAAAAATTTGATAGAATGTTTCTATTGCCCTATCCAGAGACTTCTTAGAAAGTTTCTGCTGGGCTCGGCAAAACTCGTTGAGTTTTGCCTAGAGCCCCTGTAGCTCAATTGGAATAGAGCAGTCCCGTCCTAAGGGAAAGGTTAGGGGTTCGACTCCTCTCAGGGGCATTGGGCCCGTGGCGCAATGGCAGCGCAGCAAGATGGCATCTTGAAGGTTAGGGGTTCAAATCCCCTCGGGTCCATAATGAAAATTTCAGTTTTAGAACCGGGTGCCTGGGGTACTGTCCTGGGAATTCTTTTAAGTAAAAAATCTAAGGTAAATTTTTGGTATGAAAATGCCGGGTTAGCCTTGAAACTTTTTAAATTGAGAGAGAATGAAAGATTGCCAGAGGTTAAAATCCCCAAAAAAATTTTTATTTCCTCTGATTTAGAAAAAACAATTAAAAATGCTGATTTAATTATTATTGCCTTTCCCTCTTTCAATTTTCGAAAAACTTTGTTAAAACTGAAAAG
>JASEJL010000064.1 GCA_030016465.1 Patescibacteria group bacterium
TCTCTGGAAGACTTATCAGCAGAAAAACAAATTAGCAAAGGTCAAGTCAGACAGAAAACAAAAACCAACTATACTTACTTGTTACATTCGACAACCAGAAGCATTTCACTTACCTAGTTAAATCCGTTGAGATGGTTTGGTGAAATATCCAAAATTGGCTTAATTTAACAAAAAATAGAAATTTGCGAGAATTTCTGCAACAAATAATATAAAAAATTTTCTTTTACAAAATGTAGTTTCGAGCTAACCCTGAATCAAATTGCTTCGCAATTTTAACGGGGCAGGCATTTTTCTGATTCTTTGGCAGTTTTTAATAAAGAAACGCGGTGAGCTCGGGGGCGAGGTAAATTTAACAATTCTTCGCTGGTGCCGCGGGTGGGACTCGAACCCACACGGGATTTCTCCCAGACGATTTTGAGTCGCCTCTGTAAACCAATTCCAGCACCGCGGCGTTCTTAAATTTTATCAGATTTTTACTTTTTTTTCAAAACCACAATCTGTCAAAGTCATAGAAGTAAATAAAGTTAGGTTTTTAATTAATTTATCAACCTTACTTCATTTTATCTTAAAAATTTCACTTACCTTTTACATCCAAGAATATACATCCTTTTGATTTTTTTCAATTTTTTGATAAAACCCCATTAGAGATTTCTGAACTAAAAAGAATTTAACTTTGTTAGGTACTAGAAGATTGACTTCGGATTTCTAACGGGGTAAAATAATAATGATTTGGCGCTATGTCCTTGTGCGTCGAGCCCTACAAAAATTTTTATAAAATTTTTGTATAGGGCCCCATCGTCTATCGGTTAGGACACGACTCCTTCAAAGTCGAAAGATGGGTTCAATTCCCATTGGGGCCACTATACATGCAAAATATCAAGAAGCATTCAAGTTGATTTGTATGAAGGGTAGACCTTCACAATACTCCATTCTTCTGTAGAGTTGATAGAAGCCCGTCCTCTATCTAACCCTTTATATAGAAACAAATCAGCGAATTCCATATCTCATTAATTCACGATCGTGAAATAATGAGATACGGTTAATCTAATACTTTGTGTAAAGGGTAGTAGACCTTCACAAGTCGTCAAAATTTTTCTCAAATTAAAGGTTAGATTGATGAATTAATTCGGCAAACATGAGTAAAGATTATTTAAATCTCTCGCGGGCCCCGGACCTCAAAGATAAAAAAGGAAAAATCCTCTATCGGGTTTTTGAAATTTTGCCTGGGCTTTTCTCTTGGGCAACTTTGGCAGGAGTTTTTATTTTATCTTGGTTGGCGCCAATTGCGGTGGCTATTTTTATTATTATTTTTGATCTTTATTGGTTATTAAAAGTTACTTATTTGTCTTTTCATCAAATAGCCAGCTTTCGACAGATGAAAAAAAATCTGAAAATAAATTGGTTGGAAAAACTTAATCAACTTGAAAATTGGCAAAACGTTTATCATTTAATAATTCTGCCGATGTATAAAGAGGGAATAGAGGTGGTTAGGCCGAGTATTCAATCTTTGGTAGATTCAGAATATCCCAAGGAAAAAATGATTGTTGTTTTAGCCACCGAAGAGGGAGGAGGTCCTAAAATTCAAGAAATGGCAGAAAAAATTCGAGAAGAGTTTGGGACAATTTTTTTTCAATTTTTAGTGACTTTTCATCCCCAGGGAATTTCAGGTGAGGTTGCCGGCCGAGGGTCTAATTTGGCTTGGGCAGTTAGCAAAGCAAAAGAATTAATTGATAAATTGGCAATACCTCATGAAAACATTATTGTTTCCGGCTTTGATATAGACACCCGGCCCTATCCTCAATATTTTGCCTGCCTGACTTATCATTATTTAACTGCCAAAAATCCTTTAAAATCTTCTTATCAACCTATTCCGGTTTACAACAATAACATCTGGCAAGCTCCGGCTTTTTCCCGGGTTATTGCCACTTCGGGTACCTTCTGGCAGATGATGCAACAAGAGAGACCCGAACAATTGGTTACCTATTCTTCCCATTCTATGCCTTTTACAATTTTAGAGGAAGTCGGCTACCCTTCAAATCTGGTTTCTGATGATTCGCGAATTTTTTGGAAGTCATATTTAGCTTTTGATGGCGACTATCGAGTAGTTCCTCTTCATTACCCGGTTTCAATGGATGCTGTCTTGGCCAAAAATTTTTTCCAAACACTCATCAATCAATATAAACAACAAAGGAGATGGGCCTGGGGAGTAGAAAATATCCCTTATTTACTTTATGGCTTTTTAAAAAACAAAAAAATTTCTCTTTTTGAGAAATTTCGTCAGGGCTTCATTATTTTTGAGGGATTTTGCTCTTGGGCAACAGCTGCCCTTTTGATTTTCCTTTTGGGCTGGCTGCCCTTAATTTTGGGTGGGGAAAAGTTTAATATTACCCTTCTTTCTTATAATCTACCAAAACTAACTTCAATTTTAATGACTTTAGCAATGGTTGGCATGCTGGTTTCGGCCATAATTTCTTTTTTACTTTTACCTCCCCGACCAAAAAATTATTCAAAATTAAAAAATCTTTCAATGATTTTTCAATGGGGATTACTGCCAATTACCTTAATTTTTCTTGGCGCCTTGCCGGCTTTAGAATCCCAGACCAGATTAATGTTAGGAAAACCCCTGGACTTTTGGGTCACTGAAAAAACCCGACGATAATTATTCGAGGTGAATTCTCTTTCGAAATTCTTCTAACTTCTTTTTTAATAAAGGATATTTTTTTAATTCTGGGTTTTCTTCTAAAACTTCTTTCGCTGCCTGTCTAGTTTTTTCAACTAAATCAATATCTTTTAAAGCATCCATAATTAAATCAGGAATTCCCCATTGTCTCTGACCAGAAAAATCTCCAGGTCCTCTAATTTTTAAATCTTTTTCTGCTAATTCAAATCCGTTTTCGCAAGAAAGCAAAGCTCTTAATCTTTGACTAGTTCTTTTACCTGGAAAATCTGTAAACAAAAAACAAAAAGATTGTTCTTTGCCTCTTCCCACTCTGCCTCTAAACTGATGAAGTTGAGCTAAGCCAAATTTATCTGCCCCTTCAATCAGTATTACTGAGGCGTTAGGGATATCAACGCCAACCTCCACCACCGAAGTTGAAACCAAAACATCTATTTTTCCAGCTTTAAAATCTTCCATTATTTCTTCTCTTTCTTTAATCTTCATTTTTCCGTGAAGCATCTTAACTTTAAAATCAGAAAATACTTCTTTGGAAAGTTTTTCAAATTCTTCTTTTACCGCTTTAACCTCTCTCCAAGAAGGATTTTTCTCAAAAATATTATTTGAAGGTTCAATTCGGGGACAAATTACAAAAACTTGTCTTCTCGATTTAATTTGCTGACGGATAAATTCATAAGTCTTTTCTCTTTCTCTTGGGAAAATAATTTTTGTAATTACTTTTTTTCTTCCTTTAGGTAGCTCTTTTATTAAGGATAAATCCAAATCACCATAAATAGTTAGGGCTAGGGTTCGAGGAATAGGGGTGGCGGTCATTGATAATAAATGGGGGATAAAATCTTTTTGCTGGCAGAGTTTAGCCCTTTGCTCGATTCCAAAACGATGTTGTTCATCAATTACTACTAATGCCAATTTTCCGAATTTTACTTTTTCTTGGACTAAAGCATGAGTTCCAATTAAAATATCCACTTGGTTATTCCTTATTTTTTCTAAAATATCTTTTCGGGAAATTTTTTCATTGTTTAATTTATTTCCCTTGCTGGTAATGAGACCAATATTCAAATTAAAATCTTTTAAGAATGTCTTTAAAGTTTTAAAATGCTGCTTTGCCAATATTTCAGTGGGAGCCATAAAAACATTTTGATATCCAGCTTTCGCTGTATTGAGAATAACAATAATTGCTACAATTGTTTTTCCCGAGCCGACATCTCCTTCCAAAAGCCGATTCATTGGCTTGGATTTTTCTAAATCTTTTAATATCTGCCAAGCAGCTTTTCTCTGATCGTTTGTTAATTTAAAAGGTAAATTGTTTACAAAATTTTTAATAAGTTCAACATTTATTGGAATAGCTTTAGCTCTTTCTTTAATTAATTTCATTTTTTGTTGTAAGATGGCCAAAGAAAGAATAAAAAGTTCTTCAAAAATAAATCTGTCTCTAGCAGATTTTGCTAGTTTCAAAACATCGGGAAAATGAATTTGCCAAATAGCTTCTTTAAGAGATAAAAGTTTATATTCTTTTTTTATTTTCTCTGGCAGGAAGTCTAAAAACTTATTTTCTAATTTAGATAAAAGAGGTTTTATAATAAACCTTAACCATCTTGAAGATAACCCTTGAGTTTCTGGATAAATTGGAATTAATCTTCCAGTATGAACTAGATCAGGATTTGATAATTCTTTAGGGTTTAATTTTTCGTAAGCCGGATTTGACAAATATCTCCCTCCACCTTTTAAGTTCATTTTACCGGCTAAAAAAACAAGGTCTCCTTTTTTGAAAGTATTTATTAAATAAGGTTGATTAAACCAGATTACTTGAATAGCTCCAGAATCATCGCCAACAATAGCTCTGGTTAAGGTCATTCTTTTTTTCCAAGTTCTGATATTTTTGATATCTAAGATTTTTCCTCGAACAGAGACAAGTTTCCCAACCTTAACCTCGGAAATAGGAATGATATTTGAAAAATCCTCATAACGATGAGGAAAATGAAACAAAAGATCACCGACAGTTTTAATCCCCAACTTTTTTAATTTCTTTTGATATTGAGGTCCCACCCGGGGAATTTCCTCAATAGGAGTAGAAAAATTCATGTGTTCTATTCTGAAAATAGTTCGAACCCCAGTAGTAAAGTGAAGCTTACTACGAGGCAGAGCATTTTTACCGCCGAAAGCGGCAAAAAAACTAGCTTGATTTTGTGGTCGGCCCTGCAGGAGGAGCCCCGACGCGATTTTTGACGATTTAAGTTCTTA
>JASEJL010000065.1 GCA_030016465.1 Patescibacteria group bacterium
ACAGGCAAAACAATTACAAATTTTTAACCTTGAGTGTTGCACTTCGGGGTAGAATATCCGGGCCTGCCAACAATTATATTATAGCAAACCAAAAAATTTTGTCAATAGTCCGTATTCTCGGATGTGAAATGTAAGTAAAATGGTATTGGTTAAGGGATGTAAAAAATAAGTGAAATTTTCAAGGTAAAATGGAGTAAGGTCGATTAATTAGTTAAAAGACTAACTTCATTTTACTTCTAGAGATATATTATCTAGGAACCAATACCTTAAAGCATTGGTAAAAGAGAGAGACTAAAATGTTTAAGGTGGCACCTTAAACAGTTTTGATTGCTTCGATTATCTCTCCCATTTTCATTTCTTTTGAGCCATCAACTAAGATTAGATCACCTTCTTTTATTTCTTCTTGGAGTTTCAATTTCCCTTCTTCTATGGTATCAAATTGGAAAATTTTTTCAAGACTCATTCCTTTAGTACAAGCTCCTTGGGCAATAAATTTTGCTCTCTGACCAAAAGTAAAAAGTAAATCAGAAGTCCGAGCTACCCTCTCCCCTATTGCTTCGTGGGCTTCAATGGTAAATTTTCCAATTCCAATTATATCCCCTAAAACAGCAATCTTCCTTTTAAATCCTGATAATTTTCCTAAAATTGCTAAAGCTTCAGTCATCGAAAAAACCGAAGCAGATTCAGAATCATCTAAAATCCAGGAATTTTTTATTCCTTCAATTAGTCGCATTTTACCTGGCAAAGATTGATAATCCTTTAAAGCCTGAGATATCTCAACTAAATTAAAGTCAAAAATTGTACCAACCACTGCCGCTACTAAAGCAGAATAAATTTGCTCTTTGCCAAATAATTTCTCCAACCAGATTGGAACAATGTTCCCTTTATAATTAATTTTAAAATTAGTACCAGTATTTAGTTTAATATCTGTAGCTCGGAAATCAGCTCCTTCCTGGAGACCAAAAGTTATTTCTTTTAAATTAGTTTCGTCTTTTATTTCCCTAACCGTCTCGTCGTCAAAATTTAAAATCAGATAGCCATGAGATGGCAAACCCTTTGCCAATTTTCTAATTTCAAGAGTTTTTTCCAGCTCACCAGCAAAAAAATTTTTATCAAAGGGAATATCACCAACATGAGTGACAACCAAAATCGGCAAAGAAGAATGTTTTATCAAAAATCTGAGTTTTTCCCCCCACCAAATTTGGTGAGGGGTCAAATCGGTTTCCAAAAGGAAAAGCTTTTGCCCAATTTTAAAATAAGGTTTCAAAACCTGGAAAATGGCTTCTTTAGCACAACTCCTGCCTTCACCAGTGACAATAATTATCTTCGGCTTTTTCAAACAAAATTTAATTTTTTGAAGAATATTCATTTTAGGGTGGGTTAGATGGGTTAAAGGGCGGTGGAGGGGTTGTAGTCTGGTGGTATCTGATATTGATGAATAATATATTCGGCCAAATCCTTGAAAATTGGCACGGCTGAATATTCAGCCACTCTGGTTTTTGGGTTGTCTAATTTTATCAAAATTAAAAATTGAGGCGAAAAAGCCGGAAAAAATCCGACAACGGTTTGGGTAGTTTTTTCAGAATAACCGGGTTTTGCAATTCCCAAGGCAGAAAAAGCAATCTGAGCAGTACCGGTTTTCATGGCAATATAATATCCCGGGATTTTAGCGCGTCTAGCCGAACCATTTTCCACCACGCTAACCAGCATGGCTGTTAATTGACTGGCGGTTTTTTGAGAAATTACTTGCCTTCGTTGAGGGTTGGCATCAACAAAATTCTCAACTAAATAGGGAGTAACCAATTCTCCGCCATTGGCAATGGCCGAATAAGCCCTGGCTAACTGAATTGGTGTCATTTCAATTCCTTGACCAAAAGAAGCGGTGGCAAAATTTATTTCATAACCCTTTTTAAATTCTTTGTTTTCTGAATAGCTTTCGGGTAAATCAATACCCGTTTTCTCAAAAATGCCGAATTTTTCAATGTAATCTAAAAAAATATTATTGGGCAGCAACTTTTGGACAAAAACTGCTCCGGTATTAATTGAATTTTCTAAAACCCTGGTCATGGTTTCCTCTCCCCAGACCCGATTATTATAATTATAAATAGTGTAGCCCCCGATTTTAACATAACCTTCATCAACATATTTGGTGGTCGGCGTTATTAATTCTTCATTTAGGCCGGCAGCCATAGTTATTGATTTAAAAACCGAGCCTGGTTCGAAAAAATCTCTAGTTGCTTTATTTCTAAAAATTTCTAAATCACCTTTTGATGCATATTCTTGATACTGATTGGGATTAAAATTGGGAAAATGGGCCAGGGCAATTATTTTTCCCGAATTAGGATCTAAAACAATAATCTGACCTCCCTCAATTTCTAAATTTTCTTTTGCTTTTTCTAATAATCTTTCAGCCTGGAATTGAATATTATAATCGATAGTCAAAATTAAATCGTTGGAACCTTGACTCTTTCCCCTCAAAATTTGATCATAATATTCTTCCAACCCGTATTGACCAATTCCATCAGCTCCTAAAAACCCAATTACCTGAGATGCCAAGGTTTCCTGGGGATAATATCTGCCTTTTTCTTCAGCAAGATAAATCCCTGGTAAATTTAAATTCTTTAAGGCTTGAGTTTCTTCTTCGCTTAACCTGTTTTTGATTGGCGAGTATAAGATTTCTTTTTTCAGGACTTCCAAAACAAAATTTTTATTTAAATTAAGAATTTGGCTTAAGATTTCAGCTGTTTCTTCAAGATTTTTTACTTTTGGTGGCGAGGCAAAAACCAAAGAAAAACTTTTATTAACCGCTAGGGGTTCTCCATTTTTTAGAAAAATTTCTCCCCTTTCTACCTGAGTTTTCTCCGGCAGATTAAGAAAACCCTGAGCCAAGGCCTTGTAAAAATCCGCTCGAAGGATTTGGATATAAATTAAGCGGCTAATAAGAACCGCTGAAAATAGAATAAAGAAAATAAAGACTAAATTAATTCGCCAATTTTTCATTTTGCTGAGTAAAACGAAGGGGAAGATGAGGTAAAACCTCAGCGACCTGCTACAATGGAGCTCTCTAAGATTTGAATGTATTTTACCTGGTTTGCTTTTTCAAAATTTTGATTTTGAAAATAGTTTTCCATATTAACCAAGGAGTTGGCTCGGGAAAAATTGATTTCTAGAACTTCCTTTTCTTTTTTAATTTCAGCCAAATTCCTTTCTTGATTTTTTAAAAGATAATTCTCGGCGGTCAGAGAATTAACCTGAAAAACATAAAAAACCAAAAGAGAGATTATTGAAATAGATGATAAAATCCAAAAAATCTTTAAACTCAATTTCCACTTTAAAGATAAACTATGCCTAAGAATAAATGGTGGATTGAGAATTAAAATCTGCTTCATAGTTTTATGGTTGCTCTTAATTTGGCTGACCGAGACCGAGGATTTATTTTAATCTCAGTTTGGGTTGGTCCTATCGGCTTTTTAGTTAAAATTTGAAGTAAATTTTGATTTCCTTTTAAAAAATTTTTAACGATTCGGTCTTCTAAAGAATGAAAGGAAATTATAACCAGCCTTCCACCAGGTTCTAAAATTTCTAAAGCCTGAGGTAAAACTTTTTTCAGATTTTCTAACTCATCATTCACAGCAATCCTTAAGGCCTGAAAAGTTCTTCTTGGGGTTGTTCGGGCTTTATTAATAATTTCTCTCAATTGAACAGTGGTCTTGATTGGTTTTATTTTTCTTTCCTCTATAATCTTTTCTGCAACACGCTTGGCTTTTCTTTCTTGGCCATACTCTCTCAAGATTTTTTCAATGTCAAACTTTGACCAATAATTAACGATTTTCTCGGCACAAAGCTTGTTCTCTAAACTGTATCGCATATCCAGGGGCTCTCTTTTTTTAAAAGAAAATCCCCTGCCCGACTTCTCCAAATGCCAACTGGAAAGACCCAGGTCAAATAAAATTCCCTGAACCGGCTGAAATTTATATTTTTCAACGATCTCTTTTAAATTGGCGAAATTATCTTGAACTAAAATTAATCGTTCGTTTTTATATCTAACTCTAATTTCCCAATCAATGCCTAAAATTTTTCCCCTGGGACCATTTCTTTCTAAAATTGCCAAAGTGTGGCCACCTTCACCGTAGGTTGCATCAATAAAATTCTCATTCGGTTTTGGATTGAGATATTGAAGAACTTCCTTTTGAAGAACTGGAATATGCATAAAATTACTAGAAACTTCGTTTCATCTTCCACCTCACTCTGCTTTGCAAAGCTCGGTATTAGATGCCGAGTTGTTCTGCCATTTCACCCACTGTCTTTTCTCTCTTTTCTTTATATTCTTCCCATCTTCTCTGATCCCAAATCTCAATTCGATTAGAAAGACCAATGATTGCCACATTCTTTTTCAAAAAAGCATATTTTTTGAGATGGTCAGGAATCAGAATCCGTCCTAATTTATCAAGATTCACTTCAGTTGCCCCAGAAAGCAAAATTCTGATAAATCCCCTAGCATCAACTTGGCCGGCCGGCAATGACTCTAACTTCTGACTTAATTTCTGCCACTCTTTTAAAGGATAAATTACCAAACAATTATCTAATCCTCGAGTTAAAACTGCTTTCTTGCCTAAAACCTGACGAAATTTAGCAGGTATTGCCAACCTTTTCTTTTCATCTATTGAATATGAGTATTCACCAATAAACATAATTATCCACAAAAATAGGCAGTTTTCCCATAGTTATCCACAATCTTCCACCCATTTCAGTTTAACTCTTTTCACAATGCTTCGTCAACACAAAATAACACCTCCCTAAAATAAGATAAAAACTCATTCTTATCCACAGAAAATCCACAGGAGACAAAAAATAAGGCAAGTGGAA
>JASEJL010000066.1 GCA_030016465.1 Patescibacteria group bacterium
GACCTATGCACGAGCTGGTAAAATTTACGAATTTTTGATAAAATGAGTTTGGGCAGAGTTGTACAACCATACCATTTTGGAAAAATTAATGTTTTTGCTTCGTCCTTTGCAGGGCTCGGCGGCAAAATTGAAAGGAAATTTGAAAGAAAAAATCAATTTTTGGTTTTCTTTGCTGCTGTCTCGAGCAAAGCAAGAAGCGAAAAATATTAGAGCTAATTTAAGAATAGTCTACTAGGAGGGGCGGTTAGCTCAATGGTTAGAGCGCGAATTTGACGTATTCGAGGTTACTAGTTCGAGTCTAGTACCGCCCACAAAAATATGGCAACAAAAATTGAAACATTTTTAAAGCCGTTTTTAAGAGAAAACTTGCCCGAAGTTCGGCCGGGTGATACGGTTTGTGTCTATCAAAAAGTGAAGGAAGGAGAAAAAGAAAAAATTCAAGCTTTTGAGGGAACGGTCATTGCTAGAAAGCACGGTAAAGAAATTGGGGCGACCATTACGGTCAGGAAAGAAATTTCTGGAATTGGTTGTGAGAAAATTTTTCCTCTTCACTCCCCCACTATTGAGAAAATAGAGATTTTAAAAAGAGGTAAAGTGAAAAAGGCAAAGCTTTATTATTTGAGGAAAGCGAGTCGCTAAAGTTTGCGCTACTTCGGAGTTTACTTTCAGTGAAATAAGATAAAGTCTCAACGAACCCATCCTTCACTAACGTTTGGGTAAAGGAAGAAGAGCGAAATTAAAAGAGACGGAGGAATAACCTCTGGCCCAGGTGGAGGAATTGGGATACTCAGCAGCTTGAGGGGCTGTGCTCGTAAGAGCGTGTGGGTTCGAATCCCGCCCTGGGCACCAAATATGCTAAAGATTCGGCAATTTTCGCTTTCTGATTTAGAAGAAGTGATGGAAATAGAAAGAATGTCTTTTCCAAATCGAGAGGTTTGGCCGAAAGATTATTTTGAGAGACTCTATTTAAAATATCCAGCCGGATTTATTGTTGCCGAAAACAATGGAAAGATTATTGGTTATATGATTGGACGACCTAAAAATCGGGTACCCGTAAAGTGGACGGGGGAAATTGTCTCTCTGGCTGTTGACCCAGATTTCCGCCAAAAAGGAATCGGGACAAAATTAACTAATTTTTTAATCAATCACTTTAAAGAAAAAGGTATCAAAGAAATTTCTCTCCATGTGAGGGCAAGAAAAAAAGTAGCCATTTCCTTTTATCAAAATTTTGGATTTAAAACCATAAAAAAAATTGAAAATTATTACTGCAATGGCGACGACGCCTTGTTAATGAAGAAAAGTTTGGGCGGCTAGCTCAATGGTTAGAGCGTTTCTCCTACACAGAAGAGGTTTCAGGTTCGAGTCCTGAGCCGCCCACCAGTTAGGATTTTTTCAAGTGAATAACTGCCTTGCCTCTCTCTGCAACTCGAGGCTCGGCTACTAATTTATATTCATTTTTGGCTGAAAAAATCTGCGGTTAAGTAAAATACAGAATTAAGAAAGTTAAGGCAGGCTAAAAAACTTTCTCAAGAAAATTTGGCAAGATTGGTTGATCTCACAACAATACAATTATCAAAATTGAAGCTAGTAAAAACCAGAATCTAATGCTTTATACTCTCAAGAAAATTATAAGAGCTCTTGAGGTAAGCATTGACGAACTAACAAAATGATTATTGTCAAAATTGTCGGGAACAGATAAATTATAAATAAGGTCACGGAAAAATAATTAACTAACTTTCAATAAAATTATGGTCAATCAACAATTACTTGATTACATCAAGCAACAACTTCAACAAGGAATTGATAGAGAACAAATTAAGAACGTGCTTTTGAGAGCAGGTTGGTCGAAAGCAGATATCAATGAGGCGTTTGTTTCTCTAGATTATTCAAATCCACCGTCTTCCTTAGAAGAAAATGCATCTATCCAAACATTTTCTGTTTTTCCTCAACAGCCAGAACAAAAAATAAGTAAAATATTGCTGGCTGTTATTTTTATAGTTGGCGTATTGATAATTGGTAGCGGAGTTTTTGGATATTTTTACTATTTTCAAGAAACGCCAGAAAAGATTATTAAAAAAATGCATGTCCGGCTTGCCGAAATTAAAACACTAGAATATCAAGGAGAAATGAAAGCAAAGATTACTATGCCAAATTTATTACCAAATTTATTAGGTAGTGATAATTTTATGCAACCAACGCAACCTAAAACCGATAAGCAAGTTAGTGATTTTTCTATCAACTTTAACGGCAAATTTGATGTCAGCGATCTGAACAATCCCAAGGGAACTTTGGCCTTCAATATAAGGACTGATGCCTTAAAGGAACTTACACAAGGAGAGTTAACTTTTGGCTTAGAAGTACAAATTATTGATCAAGTGATTTATCTGAGATTGAACAATATTCCAAATTTAGGATTTCTTAACTTGTTTTTTGACTTAAGCTTCTTGACTAATCAATGGATCAAAATGGACCTCCAGGTTATCAAAGAACAGTTTGGATTAGAAGAATTTGAGAAACAAATTAAAGAAACAGAAAAGCAACAAGAATTAACTCCAGAACAAATTAAAAAATTGAGGCAAATTGTTGCCCAAACCAAAGTTTTCAAAATAACAGAGAAGTTGCCAAGTGAAAAAATTGAAGGAATAAATACTCACCATTATAGATTTATGATTGATAAAGAAATGTTAAAGAAATTGATTGCAAATCTCATGATGGTTGGACAAAAAGAAACACTGACCGAAAAAGAACTCCCTGAGATTATTTCTAAATTTGACAAAAGTTTGAAAGCGATAGAGTTCATTGGTGGTGAAATTTGGATAGGGAAAAAAGATTTTCTTCTATATAAGATATCTCTAACGATAGACCTAAAAGAAACAACCGAGTCCGAGACTGCCGGCGAATTAATTACAACTCTGTTATTCAAAAATCATAATAAGCCAGTACAAATAGATATTCCTTCACCAACGAAAGAAATAGAAGAAATTTTAGGCGAGTTGTTCAGTAGATTTTTTGGTGGTATGAAATTGCCAGAATTTCAACCGAATCTAGAACTACCTACACATTAAAATAATTTAAGCGGCATGCCAATATTGTTAGCATGAATCTTAGCGGCGCGGCGTCAGAAATTTTTGATAAAATAAGTTTGAGCAAAATTGTATAAATACATTGATTAATAATGATTAATTAGTTAAAATTTTTAATAAGCCGCGGTAGCTCAGTGGTAGAGCATATAGCTGAAAACTATAGGGGCGTGAGTTCGATTCTCACCCGCGGCACAAAGTTATATACATTCTGATATAACAATTGGACGCTAGGTATACTAATAATATAAGTAAGGTCGTCTAAAAAATAATTAACTAATTTTTAAAAATAAAACTATGAATCAAGAAAATGTGAATAAACTAGTGGACTGGATAAAAGCAAATCGCAACTATCCAATCGAACAACTTCGTCAGTCCGCTTTACAAGGCGGATCAAGTGAAGAAGATTTTAATGCAGCGTTACGTATTGCTAACACATCAATGGCAACATTGGAATATAAGGGTGTTGGAATAAGATTTTTTGCGCTCATAATTGACACAATAATTTTTTGTATTCTTTTTTGCTTATTTATGAAAGTTTTTTCAGGCACTTATATTGGTGGCTGTAATTCGAGTTTTCATATTGGCTCTACTGTTACAATAAATAGAAAAGAAACATTTTATGGTTTGTGCGGATTTCCAGCGCAATTATACTTTTTGGTAATTCTTGCTTATTATGTTTTACTCGAATGGAAACTTGGCGGAACGCTCGGAAAATTGACAGTTGGAATGAGAGTTGCTAAATCAACAGGCGAGCCACTTGACTTGAAGGCGTCGCTAATCAGAAATATTATGCGTATTGTAGATTTCTTGCCGTTATTTTATCTCGTCGGAGCCATTTCTGTCTGGAATTCTAAAACAAAACAAAGAGTTGGCGATAGATTGGCAAAAACAGTCGTAGTTTCTAAAAATAGTATTAAATAAATTATATGAGAAAACTTTCTCCAATTTTATTTTCTGTTAGCTTGTTTTTAGCCGCGGGGGCAACTGTTTTTGCTCAAACAGCTCTTTCTTTAGCCGATAAACAGCAAATCACAAATAATTTAGACAGTTTGGTTCAAGCCGTCAATGTGGGCGATATACAAAAAATTTCTGCCTTAATATCTCCCAATAATCAAACATTGCAATCTGACATACAAGAACGAATAAGAGGCGGCATTGGATACCAACTCAATTATAGTCCATTCGATAAAAATGTGGAGATAATAGGTCAAGATCAAGTGAAAATTAAAGCCAAATTTGCCGCTTCTGGTGTGGGGTGGAATGTAAGCGGTTTATCTACATATTTTGTTTTTGAAAAGCAAAATAATCAGTGGTTAATCACAGATACAGATTTCTATAAAAAATTGGGAACTGATTATGTTTTTAGAATATTGAAATGGGTGTTAATTTTTGGCAGTCCAATATTTCTTTTGCTTTTCGTTTTTTGGTTTTGGATGTTGATTGATTGCGCCAAAAGGGAATTTGATGATAAGGCATTATGGATTATTTTGCTTATCTTCCTTAATCTCAGTGCCGCTATTTTGTACTTCTTTATCGTTAAGCGAAAAAATATAACTCGCAAACCACTTGAATTTAAGTTAAGATGTAGCTCAAGTTGATTAACAAGAGCTATATTTATCAACAATAATCAACCTCAAAGAAATTTATTTGGCGATGCGTCTTTATGGTTTTTGTTGCTATCAAATCTTACAACGGTTTTCTTTGCGACAAAAGAAAATCGGAATTTAAATGTTTAAGGTGT
>JASEJL010000067.1 GCA_030016465.1 Patescibacteria group bacterium
CAAGTTCTTGACCTTTGAAAAGTGAAAATTCATGAAAGGGAGGTGATGAAAATGGAGAAATTAATTCGCTCCAATTTCATTCAGAAAATTCTGGGGAAGCAGAAAATTTGCAATAGAGAGAAGAACAAAAAAGACCGACCCAGGAAAAAAACCAGTCAACACAGCAAGTAAAGTACTGAAGGCCCCCTCTGCTTTTTCTTCAGAAAAAGCAGAGGGGGCAAATCTACTTCAAGAAAGGAGAAAAAGAAAATGGAAGTTAATCCAATCTTGAAACAAGTTGCTATGGTTTGTAATTTAAAGTGTAGATATTGTTTTTATAGTAAGCAAACCAGAAAAAGACAGATTATCAACAATGAAACTTTAGAAACTCTGATTAAGGAAGTGTGCGACAACAATTCTGATACGACAAGATTTTACTGGCACGGAGACAAACCTTTGTTAGCAGGGCTTGAATTTTACGAAAAGGTAGTTGAGTTGCAACAAAAATTTAAAAAGCCTTTCCAAGAAGTTTTTAATGATTTAGTTACCAATGCCACTGGTTATAAAAGATTTTCCACGCTCGGAAATATTTCAGAAAGAACAGGGGCAATAATTAATTCCAAGAATTTTCGAAGTCTTAAAAATCACCTACAAACCATTCAAGAAAAGTGTTCGCCATGTCAGTGGTACGGAATTCGCAAAGGCGGATGTCCATTTCATCACTATTTTTTTTAATTTCTATATTTTGATAAAATTATAAGAAACAAATATTGAAAAGTAACAGAATAAAATTAAGAACACTAAAATTTTCTGATATTGAGGATATTAGAGAATTTGCTAAAAACAAAAAAATCACCAAATATACTTTTGTAATCCCCCCCATCTTTTACAAAAAAAACAACTCAAGTTTTTATAAAGAAAATTTTTATAAAGAAAATTAGGAAAGAAAAAGAGAGAAGAATTTCTTATTATTTTGGAATAGAACTAAAGGAAAATAGAAAACTAATTGGAATGATGAACTTAGTTAAAATTGACCAAAAGAATAAAAATGCTGAAGTGAGTTTTTGGATAGCCCCCAAATACCAAGGCAAGGGTTTAGCAAAAGAGGCTCTAAATTTAATTTTAGACTTCGGTTTTAAAAAATTAAAATTAAAAAGAATTGAAGCAAGAGTCTTTCATAAAAATAAACCTCCTCAAAAACTATTAGAAAAAATGAGCTTTAAATTAGAAGGAAGATTAAGGAAAAAGACTTTTTTCAAAAACCAATGGCTTGATGACTTACTTTATGGAATTTTAAGAGATTGAATTTGTTATTGTAAGTTAAAAGATTTTAATTTGTTCAATAATCCCCTACTTTTTGGAAAGGGAAATTTTTTGGTTTGTCCCGTAAGTAGATTTTGGACTGTTCAACTTTTAGCAGAACAAAATAAACGAAGTTTGTCCAAAATTCACTACGGGATTTGAGAGAAATTATATTATGGTTAATCTTCAAGCAATACTAATAGTCGGTATCACACCTTATTTTCTTGAAAAGGATAATCTTTGGTTTGAACAGAATATGAAAAAAATCTTAGAAGCCAGAAAAACTCAATCTTTTTTTGAAGATAACACTCTTTATTTAAAAAGAGGTCAAAATTACAATTTTTCTCAATTTTTAAGAAAATTGGACGAGATGGGTTATGAGAAAGTTTTACAAATTTCCGAGCCTGGCGAGTTTTCCCAAAGAGGAGGAATTATTGATGTGTTTCCGATAAATTTAAACTATGCTATCCGTTTTGATTTTTTAGGAAATGAAATTGAAAATATTGAACAACTCCCTGTTACAATTGGAAATGAAAAATTAGCAAAAGAAATTTTAAAAAAGAAGTTAAAATCCCAAAAATTATTTTCCGATTTAAAAGGATTAAAAATAGGAGATTATTTAGTTCACTTAGATCATGGCATTGGAATTTATAATCAGCAATTAATAATTGATAATCAAAAATATTATCAACTGACATACGCCGCCAATGATAAACTTTATGTTCCAGTAGGTCTGGAGAGAAAACTATCAAGATATATTGGTTTTGTTGAGCCGAAAATTTCGAGATTGGGCTCTTCACTTTGGCAAAGGGTAAAGAGAAAAGTCAAAGAAGAAGCAGAAAAATTAGCCAAAGAACTTTTGGAAATTTATGCCCAAAGAGAGGTTGCTACCCGACCTCCTTATTTACCAGAAGACGAACTAGATTTAAAACTGGCTTCCAGTTTTCCATACGAAGAAACTCCAGACCAAATCAAAACAATTGAAGATATTAAAAGAGATTTAGAAAATAATCGGCCAATGGATAGACTTTTGTGTGGCGACGTCGGATTTGGTAAAACTGAGGTGGCTTTAAGAACAATGATAAAAGCAGTAAAATCCGGTTATCAGGCAGCCATGATCTGCCCAACTACCATTTTAGCTAATCAGCACTTTCAAAACTTTAGAGAGAGATTAAAAAATTTGCCAATTAAAATAGCTATATTATCTCGTTTACAACCAAAAAGGGAACAGAAAGAAATAATTGAAAGATTAAGCCGAGGTGATATTGATATCGCTATTGGCACCCACCGCCTTTTATCAAAAGATGTTAAGTTTAAGAAGTTAGGACTTTTAGTTATAGATGATGAGCAGAGATTTGGGGTAAGACAGAAGGAAAAGTTAAAGAAAATGCGTTCTTCACTTGATGTTTTATCGCTCTCAGCTACTCCTATTCCCAGAACTCTTTATTTAGCTCTTTCTTCTCTAAAAAATATTAGTTTAATTCAAACCCCTCCAGTTGGTAGATTGCCAGTTAAAACTTTTATTCTGCCATTTTCAGAAAAAATAATTAAAAAGGTAATTGAAGAGGAAATCAAAAGAGGTGGTCAGGTCTATTATTTACACAACCGAGTGGAAACAATTGAAGGAGCTAAGTTCTTTTTAGAAAAGTTAGTGCCAAAAATTAAATTAGGTGTTGTTCACGGAAGATTAAAAGAAAAAGAATTAGTGAAAGTGATGACTGATTTTCAGAATAAAAAAATCGATGTTTTGGTAGCGACAACCATTATTGAAAACGGTTTAGACTTTCCCAATGTTAATACGTTAATTGTGGCTGATGCTACTCGTTTGGGCCTGAGCCAAGCCTATCAAATTCGGGGCCGAATCGGCCGTTTTCATGTGCAAGCCTTCGCTTATTTTTTGTACAGTAAACGACTGAGCGAAAAGGCGAATATTAGACTAAAAGCTTTAAAAGAAGCGGAAGAATTGGGTTCTGGCTACAAAATCGCTTTGAAAGATTTAGAAATCCGCGGCGCTGGCAACATTTTAGGTAAAGAACAATCCGGAAACATAAATCAAGTAGGCTTAAATCTTTATTGCCAGATGTTGAGCGAAGCAATCGAAAAATTAAAAAGGACGTAACGTAAAAATGTACACGTCCCTATTTTTCTTCTACGGTCTTATAGGGTCCAATATGTATCTGGCATTATGCATTGAAAATGAGATTGAAAAATTTACTGTTTTGGCAGCAAATTCTTTTATGAAATTCATAGATCTCAAAATTAAAAAAGAGAAAGCCCCGAGTAAAATTAGATCTACAAGGGGCTTGGATTGAGGCCTGACGTTGTTATATTACCGCGGCAGGAACTTTGGGCACTTCCCGTCGTTTATGTCACGGCAGTAGTGGTACGGGTTCTCGGTGAAGTATTTGTGACCAAGGTCGTTGACGTTATAGGGTTTCTCCTTGCCGTCGTAAGGGTCAACATCTCTCGGCAAGGGGCTCGCCTTGCACAAATGATTGTACCACAAGTGCTCGCGAGGCGAGCCGGGCTCGCGCGGTTCAGGAAATAAACACACTGCTTACACACCGTGACCTCTGGTTGTAGATTCACCGATCTTTTCATCTTTCTCACCTCTTTTTAAAGTACTGTCCTCTGTCGTCCCATTGCGACAAAGATTATCGGTTTCTCATGATTTTTTTTGCAAATTGTACTTTGAAGTGCAACACCAGTAAATAAAACTTTATTAAGCCGGTTTATGGTTTATTCAGAACCAACCTAATAAAGCCAATTTCATTACACCATCACCTCCTTTCTTTTAAAAGTTTTAAGTTCAAAGTGTTGCACTGTTGCACTTGAGGATACAATGTGCCTTAATCTAACTATTTTTATTATACCCCTTTATTATATTTTTGTCAAGTTTACGACCATACTCGGTCAGGACAGAAAATATGTTATCAAGAAAATGAATTTTAAGGTTAAACTTAAGGAGAGTCAGAGAAAGAAGGTAAAATTCAGAAACGTCCCCATATTATCTAAAATTGTAAAAGAACCTTATTACGCAT
Organism: Patescibacteria group bacterium; assembly: GCA_030016465.1. Taxonomy (GTDB): domain Bacteria; phylum Patescibacteriota; class Minisyncoccia; order Minisyncoccales; family DG-74-1; genus Yes71-31. The sequence goes on from JASEJL010000067.1 coordinate 4,323, forward strand.
TAAGTTTATTTTAAAATAAACCCGATCAATAATTTTTGCCAAATTTTTATTTTCCATATCACTTTCTATTTTAGCAAAAATTCAAAAAAAGGAAAGCCCCAAATCCAAATGGGGCTTTTTTCTCACTTCCTTTTTACTCCCAATTTCACTCTTCGATCAGTAATTGCCTTTGCGCTCCGACCAGACAAATGCTTTACTATTTCTCCATCCGTCATATTTTGCCAGTGAGACTTAATGAATTCATCTTCTTGAGGATGCCAGCCACC
>JASEJL010000001.1 GCA_030016465.1 Patescibacteria group bacterium
GAAAGCAAACCGTATACCAGGCCTCTTTTGATTTTTCTGTCCCAACTAAAACATAAGAAGGAGTACCCATCGAGCCAGGAATGAGCGCACATTGCCCAGTTTCCCGATGTTTTGCCGGAATTTCGGGATGAGCTGGCGGGAAAGCCCGAGTTGCTCCTTTTCGATGAACTATCAATTTCATTTTTTCTCCGTTTACTTCATGCTCTTCGATTTTGGCAATATTATGAGCCACATCATATAAAAGCTTTAAATCGGCTTTTTCCCCTAGTATTCTCTTCCAAGCCTTTCTGACGTAATGCATAATCATATGCCGATTTGACCAAGCATAATTGCAGGCAGCCGACATTGCTTTGAAAAATCTTTGCCCTTCTGGAGAATTAAAGGGAACACAAGCTAGTTCTTTATCTGGAAGTTTAATTCCATATTTTGGATAAGCTGGAATTACTATTCGCAAATAATCAGTGCAATTTTGATGACCAAGACCACGCGAGCCAGTATGGATAAACACTACAACCTGATTTTTAAATAATCCAAAAATTTTGGCAACCTTTTCATCAAAAATTTCTTCAACTTTATCAAGCTGACAGAAGTGGTTGCCTGATCCGAGAGTCCCAACTTGATCTCTTCCTCTATTTTTAGCTCTTTCTGAAACACAAGAAGCATCTGCCATTTCCATTCTTCCTCTATGTTCGCAATGTTCGATATCTTCTTTTTCTCCATAGCCTTTTTCCACCAGATAGGGAACTCCACCTTCTAAAATTTTATTTATTTGCTCAATAGAAAGTTTAATTGTTCTTCCTCGACCTAAACCAGAAGGAACTTCTTTTTGAATTTCGGTGGCTAAATTTTCTAAATATGGCTTAATATCCTTTTCTTGATAATCAGAAAGTAATAAGCGGCAACCACAATTTGAAACTACAAAATTATTAGCAATAAAATTGTGTGCTGGATGATTTACTGTAAAATCATAAACAAAGCCTTGATAAGGAATTTTTTCTATTTTTTCAATCTCATCCCAGACTAATCCTTGATTTCCGTAAGTATATTTCTGTTTATATTCTTTAAAAGAAGGGAAATTAAAAGCAATTCGAGGCTTTCCTAATTTTTTTTCTGGATGCCATCTAGATTTTCCAAAAAGGGAATGAGAAAGAAATTGAAATGGCGTATATTCGCTTTCATATTTTTTAAATAATCTTTTAGAAATTTCTCCTTTTTCATATTCCTCTCTTATTTTTTCTCTGACTTTAGTTCTGAAATTTACTATTTTTAATTTCCTTCTTAAATAATTAGCAGCTAAGCAAGCTTCTTTTTGTTTTTCTTGATTATATTCATAATTTATGACTTCACAGAATTTTATAAAATTCTTAGCCTCCTCACTTATTTGTAACCTAAATCCTACTGTTTCACCTTTCTTTCCTTTATGTTGATAGCCTGGTACTTCTTTGACTGAATGAGTTTTTATTCCAAATTCTTTTAAAAGTTCGGCAATATCTTTCAAAACTAATTTTGCATTTTTTTCTAACCCCTTTACTTTTTGCATATTCAATTGAAGAGCATAGAAGTTATATTTATTTAAAGTTTTTGGCTTAGAAAGTTCTGCTCCAAAAAAGGAAGCTAAAAAAAGTCTTTTTTGCCATAAAGGACATTTAAAAATCCATTTAGGTATCCGATATGCCTTATGAGATTTTAACCCATAAGGAGTACCTAAAGCTATTAAAAGAGAAGCTAAACTATTAGAACCAGTTTTAATCCAATATTCAACTCTTGAAAATTTATAAGTTCCATAGAAAGTAGTAATTGAATGCTTTCTTTTTCGGCAATAAATTCGTGATGGTTTAAATCCTAATTTTAGGATATCTTCTTGAATTTCTTTTAAATCATCGGGGTGAGCATAAAAATGAATTTGAGTATTTTTGGCAAAACTCACTAATCCGTCGCCAAAAATATAGCCCATCAATTTTAGAATTGAGGAAAGTTCTGGAGAACTATAAGATAATGGCAGGAGACCCCTAGATTTTAATTGATTAAGAATTTGTGAAATTGCATGTCCTTGTTTATTATTTCTTCCTAATTTCCTCAGAACTCTTTTCAAATCATTTTCATTTAAAATTATCTTTTTAGGAGGCTGTTTATATTTCACACCCTTAAAAGGATACATTAAAATCATATCTTTCTCATTTAAAAATTTTACTTCCTTCATTCCTTCTTTGGTTTGAATTGGGTGATCTCCAGTTGCTTTAATTTTTTCTCCGGAAGAAGTAACAATTTGATAGATGGTTGGGTTATTATATCTCTTGAAAAAGTTAAATGTTAAGGCATTTTCGAAACTATTTTTTTTAAATTCGAAAACTTTTACTTTACAATTTTTGAAATGTTCCAATTCCTGAATAGAAAGATAGCTTCCATTTTCAAGTAAAATTCTACTATCTGGGGAAGTGCAATTCTCGTCATACCCCACGAAACCGGGAGAAATGACTCCATCTGGTAACTTCATTGCTCCAACCCCGCCAATAGGTGGACCGTAGCCCGAGTGGATGTCAGGCATAGCAATAGCATATTTTACAATTCCCGGCATAGTAGTAGTATTGACCAATTGAATTAGAGCCTCATCTTCAGTTTCTTGAAGTAGTTTATCTGAAGCATAGATTCTTGCCGGTACTTTCATGTCTCCTCTAAAAGTCTTAGGAATTTCCCATAACCAGTCATTTATTTTGATAAAATCTTCCTTTCTCATATTTTAATTTCGATTTAAACAAGCCTTTAAATAAGAGGCTTTATGATTATTAAGACGCCAAAGTCTCATTTTAATGCTTTTTTCTGTTCGCTTAAGATAATTACAGCTTTCCTCGATAGAGTGATTTAAAATATATTGATCTTCGTAAGGCAACCAAAACTTTTGGAAAACTCTTTTCAGAGTTTTGGGTCTTTTCCATTTTAATGCTTGTTGTGCTTTTTTTAATTTTCTTTTTAATACCAGACAATTTGGATAGTACAAGTATCTAATAAATCGTTGAGCTTTTCCTTTATTAACCATTATATTGTAAATATTATCCCTTTTATTTCTACTCAATCTTTTCTTTTCTCCTGTAATCTTTTCAATAACGTCGTAGAGATAATTTTTTAATGCTTCGCTTTTAACTGAAATACTAATAAACGGGAATCCTCTCTTACTTATCCCAACGCTTCCATCTCCATCTATTAAGCCCCTAATATAATCTTTTTCAGAAAAACTACATTTTGGTGGAAATATGTTTAAAAATTTTTTACCAGGAAAAAATCCTAATTTTAAAAGCTCATCTCTGAATTTTTTAGGAAACATTCTTAAACGGTTACTTTCATGATTCTTTTTAAAATTAGTGTTTCGAATTCTTGACTTAATTGGAGGACAAAAAGGAAATAATTTCCTAAAAAACTCCAGTATTTCTTTATCTTTTTTATTAAGTTCGATTTCTAAATATCCTCTATTCCTCGAGTATTGTCTTAAAGTACCATCAGCCTGGATAAAGCCAAAAAAATAAGAATGTTTCGGTAATTTAAGATTTAAATATTTCATAAAGTTTCTTTGAGTCTTTTTGGGAATTTCCCAGAGCCAATCTGAAATTTTTTTAAAATCTTTTTTGGAAATCATGATATTTTTATTTTAACTTAAATTTAAAAAAAAGAAAAAAAGAAGGGTTATTTAAAAAATAGTCTAATTTTAATTTTTAATATTGTAAAGAAAAAATTTAATTCTAAATAGAAACATAAAATTCACAATTTTTCCTCATCTTATTAACGGTTTGTGGATTTTTTTTCTTGGTTTTACATTCTCTTGACTTATTGTATAATAAAAGTAATGCTTAGCGAAGAATTGTGGCAGGCGGTTTTAGCCCAAATCCAATTGAATATTTCTCCGGCCAATTTTGCTACTTGGTTTAAAAATACAGAAATTACCTCTCAAAAAGATGGCCGAGTTGTTATTTCTACTCCAAATTCTTTTGTTAAGGAATGGTTGGAAAAAAAATACAGTAAAAATATTTTTAGAATTTTGCATAGTTTGGATGAACAAATCAAAGAAGTAAGTTTTGAAATCAGAAAAACAGGATTGAAAGTTTCAAAACAAACAGCAGTTTCTCTCCCCAGTGAAGGTCAACTAGAATTCCAAGAACTGGAAATTGACCGTCAAACAAACCTTAACCCGCGCTATACTTTTGAAAATTTCGTTGTTGGTTCTTTTAATGAACTAGCTCAGGCCGCCGCTTTTGCCACTGCCAAAAACCCTGGTCAGATTTATAATCCCCTTTTTATTTATGGTGGGGTGGGGCTTGGTAAAACTCATCTCTTACAGGCAGTTGGCAATAAAGTGATTAAAATTTTTCCTGAAAAAAAGATAAAATATCTTCCGGCTGAAAAATTTACTTCTGAGGTAGTGACAGCTATTAGAAATCGAGAGATTGAGAATTTTAAATTAAAATACCAGAAATTTGATGTTTTGATTTTAGATGACGTCCATTTTTTAGCCGGGAAAGAAAAAACTCAGGAAGAATTTTTCCACATTTTTAATGCTCTTTATGAAAAAAATAAACAAATTATTCTTTCTTCTGATAAGCCGCCAAAAGCCATTCCGGCTCTGACCGAGAGATTAAGGTCGCGTTTTGAAGGAGGAATGATAGCCGATATCAGTTACCCGGATTATGAAACCAGAATCGCTATCTTGAAAACTAAATGCCTTGAGAGAAAAACTGAATTTTCAGAAGAGGTTTTGGGATATATTGCGGCGAATATCCAAAAAAATATTAGGGAATTAGAAGGAGCTCTAAACCGCTTAATTGCCTACCAAAGACTTAATAATCGGTCGCCTGATTTAGAAATCACTAAAACATTACTAACGAATTTAATCTCGACCCCCAGTAAAGTTGTTAGTATTAAAAAAATAATTCAGGCAGTAGTTGAGTTTTATGATTTAAAAGAAAAAGAGATTCTTTCTTCTTCAAGAAAAAAAGAGATAGTTAAACCAAGACAAATTGCTATGTATTTATTAAGAGAAGAATTAAAAAGTTCTTTTCCTTTTATTGGTAGGCGGTTTGGCGGAAAAGATCATACCACCGCCATCCATGCCTATAAAAAAATTATTAAGGAATTAGAAAAAAATAACCAATTAGAGGAGGAATTAAATTTGATTAAACAGAGGATTTTTAGTGGATAATTCTGTTTTGATTTAATTATCTATTTTAGAAAACAATTTTTCCTTTTTTATTAAACAGTTTTTCCTTAACTTCTTCTAATCTCTTTTTAAAGAAAAAATCAAAACAGTTTTTATTAACAATAACAATTAAAATAATATACATGAAAATAACTATTCTTAAAGAAAAATTAAAAGAAGGCATTAATATTGTGGAAAGAATTACTCAAAAATCCTTAACCTTACCGATTTTGAATAATGTCTTATTAAAAGGAGAAAAAACTTTTATTTCTCTTACTACTACAAATTTAGAAATTGGTCTGCGGTGGTGGTCTTTAGCTAAAATAGAAAAAGAAGGAGAGATTGCTATTCCAGCCCATCTTTTTGCAACTCTAATAGGATTTTTACCAAATGGACCTATCGAATTAGAAACTGATGGTTTATTTTTAAATATTAGAGCCAAGGAATATAAATCGCGGATTAAAGGTTTTAATCCAGAAGATTTTCCTCTTTTACCTCAAGTAAGCCGGGAAGAAAAAATTAATTTAAATAGTCAAGTTTTTTGTCAGGCTCTTTCCCAAGTTTTTGATATCGCTTCTTCTTCTTTGGCCCGGCCAGAAATTTCAGGTATTTTTTTTCATTTTCAGAAAGAACAAATAAGGATAGTGGCCACTGATAGCTTCCGGCTTGGCGAGAAAAAAATCTTTTCTCAGTTGTCTTTGGCTAAAGAATACTCTTTTATTTTACCTCAATTAACTGCTCGCGAAATCATAAATGTTTTTAGTGAAAAAGAAGGCGAACTTAGAATTTATTTCTCTCCCAATCAGGTTTTATTCGAATCAATGCTTTCCGAAACTAACCATCCTCAAATTCATCTTATTTCCCGACTGATTGAAGGAGATTTCCCGGATTATCAGGCCATTATTCCCAAAAAGTATGAGACTCAGGTTATCCTTTCTAAAAACGAATTCTTAAATCAAATTAAATCAGCCAGCCTTTTCAGCGGGAAAGTTAACGAGGTTAAATTAAATATTTCAACCCAAAAAGAAAAAGTTGAAATTTTTAGTCAAAACCCTGACCTCGGCGAATATAAAGGTGCCCTTCCTGGGAAAATAAAAGGAAAGGTACTTTCCATCTCTTTTAACCACCGCTTTTTAATTGACGGCCTTTTAAAAATAAAAAGTCCGGAAGTAATTTTTGAACTGACCAGTGAAGAAGGACCGGCTGTTTTAAAGCCGGTCGGCCAAGAAGATTATCTTTACGTTGTAATGCCTATCAAGACCAGTTAAAACTCCGGTTTGAGAAAATTTTCCGGTGGATATTTTAAGAGAGCCTTTTTCATAAACTTATTAAAAATTGGCCCGGCTAATAATTCAGCCGCTTTTTTTAACATCGGTGTATTATCGTTATTGCCCACCCAGACGCCAGTGACAATTGAAGGTGTATAACCGATTAGCCAGCCGTCCCGGGAGTCTTGGGATGTCCCGGTTTTAGCTGCCACTTGGTAATTCTCAAAATACAAGTTTGACCTCGGGCCGAACATAGGAGTACGGGCTTCATTATCAGAAAGAACATCATTAATTAATCTGGTAGCTTTGCTTTCCAAAACTCTCATGGGAGTTTTTTTGTTTTCAAAAATTACCTTTCCTTTACTGTCTTCAATTTTTAAGATGGCGTTTGGCGGGACCCTTAAACCATCGTTGGCCAAGACACCATAAGCTGAAGCCATATCCAAAAGTTTTACCTCAGCTCCTCCCAAAACAATAGACAAACCATATTTTTTTGGGTCTTCTAAAGTGGTAATACCCATTGCTTGAGCAGTTTTGATACTATCTAAATAACCAGCTAAAGAATCCAAAACCTTTACCGAAGGGACGTTTAGCGATTGGGCCAGGGCCGAACGAAGAGTGACTGGTCCTCGGAAAAGACCATCAAAATTTTGTGGACACCAACTTCCTCTTGCCTGAGGCCAGCAAGTTGGGCTATCGTCAACGATTGTTTTATCACTGTATCCTTTTTGGAAAGCAGTTACGTAGACAAAGGGTTTAAAAGCCGAACCTGGCTGGCGGCCAGGTAGATTTTTAGTCCCAACCACCGCATTAAACTTTGGGTCAAATTTACAATTTAAACCAGGAGTGCAATCTTTAGGATAAGGTTGGCCAAAATAATCTGCCGAACCAACCATGGCTAAAATCTCCCCAGTTTTGGGATTAATTGCCACCAAGGCGGCATTGTGGCTATTGTAAATTTTATTATTTTTTACCCCTTCTTTAACTATCTTTTCAGCCATTTGCTGAAGCTCCCAATCTAAAGTAGTCAAAATTTTTAACCCTCTTTGCTCTAAAAATTCTCTGCCATATTTTTCTTCCAATTGTTGTTTAACCCATAAAGTAAAATGAGGAGCTAAAATTGGCTGGGAAAGCTCAATAATATTTATCTCTTCTTTTTTAGCTGCTTCAGCCTCTTCCTGACTCAGGAATCCCTCGCTGACCATTCGATTTAAAACATAATCCTTTCTAATCAAAAGTTCATCAAGATTCATTGAATAAAAACTGGGAGCTTTGATTAAAGCAGCCAAAGTGGCAGCTTCAGCTAAAGAAATTTCCCAAACCGATTTTCTGAAATAGGTCTGAGAAGCTGCTTCTACACCATAAGCATTTCGACCAAAAGGAATTTGATTTAGATACCATTCTAAAATTTGCTCTTTGGAATAACGCCGATCCAGTTCCAAAGAAAGAATAATTTCCCGAGTTTTTCTTTCGGCCGTCTTTTCCAAAGACAGAAAAGTTGAACGAATTAATTGTTGGGGGATAGTTGAACCGCCATAAATGGGTTTCATTATTCTCAAATTGGCCAAAACGGCATTGATTATCCCCTTAAAATCAATTCCTGGATGCTGATAAAAATTAGCGTCTTCGGTAGCAATGATAGCCTCTTTTAAATATTCCGGTATCTTTTTTAAGGGAACCCAGGCTCTTTTTTCCTCTCCATAAATTTCATATAAAAGAATTTCTCCTGAGCGGTCATAAATTCTTGTTGATTCAAAAAGTTGCCTCTCAATGAATTTTTCCGGCCGGGGGAGATCTTTGGCATAATAGATAAACAAAGACAAAGGACTAAAAATCAAAAATAAAAAAACAAAAAAGAAAAACTTTAAAAAAAAACCGAATTTTCTTTTACTCTTTTGATAAGTTTTTCGATAATATCTTCTTTCTGGCATAGTTTACAAATCGTACTTTCCAATTTATAATAAAAAAACGTGAAAATCAACACCAATCCTGAAAAAATTCAAGAGATTTTAACAAAAGGAGTAGAGAGAGTTATTGAAAAGAAAAGTCTAATAAAAAAATTGCAATCTGGGAGACAACTGCGGATTAAGTTTGGTATCGATCCGACAGCCCCCGACCTTCATTTAGGCAACGCGGTTATTTTATGGAAATTGAGAGAATTTCAAAAGCTCGGGCATAAAATTATTTTTATTATTGGTGACTTTACTGCCCGGATTGGCGATCCTTCTGGAAGATTAGATGCCAGAAAAATGCTTAGCGAAAAAGAAATAAAGGAAAATATGAAAACTTATAAGAAACAGATAGGAAAAATTTTGGACCTACGAAAGCTCAAGCTGGTTTACAATAGTTGCCATCTGGCCAAACTGAACCTTAGCGAAATTTACCGAATTTTTCATTTCTTCAGCGTCAACCAAATACTGGAAAGAGATATGTTTCAGGAAAGAAGAAGAAAAGAAAAACCTATTTGGCTTCATGAGTTTTTTTATCCCGTGCTTCAAGGCTATGATTCGGTGGCTGTTAAAGCGGACGTGGAACTTGGAGGAAGCGATCAGCTTTTTAATATGATAATGGGTAGACATCTTCAGCCATACTTCAAACAGCTTCCCCAAGACATTGTGACCATGAAGCTTTTGGTTGGGACTGATGGTAGAAAAAAAATGAGCAAGAGTTTTGGAAATTACATCGGTATCCAAGAGTCCCCTGAACAACAGTATGGGAAAATTATGTCAATAAAGGATGAGTTGATATTAGACTATTTCGAACTTTGCACTCAACTTCCTCTAAAAGAAATCAGAAGAATTGCCATCGACTTAAGAGATAAAAAAATAAATCCCCGAGACTTAAAGGCCCAATTGGCCCGAGAGATCGTTAGTCTTTATCACAAGAAAGCGGCGGCTAGAAGAGCTGAAAAAGAATTTGAGAGAATTTTCAAAGAAAAAAAATTACCGAAAAAAATTGCCGAAGTCAAAATTAAAGAAAAAACTTTAAACATTCTTGACTTATTAGTTAAAACAAGATTAGTTCTGTCAAAATCAGAAGCCAAAAGACTAATTTTGCAAAGAGGAGTGAAAATTGATGGGAAAATTGAAACTGACTGGCAAAAGGTAATTGAAATAAAAAAAGACCAAGTCGTTCAGGTTGGGAAAAGAAAATTTATCAAGTTAATCAACTAATCCCCTCACCAATCTCAGTAGAGAAAATTGCATTACTTTTTACCAAAAACGAAATTCACTTTTCTCTTTGAAAGTGGTATACCGCTTTCTTTAAAAAGATTGGTGAGGGGTAATTTTTTACTTTAATTCCTTTTTTAACTTCTCTTTTTTTAACTTCTCTTTTTCAGATTCTATACTTCGTCTCCTCCTCCTTCTTCTTCTGTTGGTTCGTCTGTTGTTAGTTCTTCCGTGTCGTCTTGATTAGTAACAGGAGTGAAGATTTTTTCTTCGTAAATCATAATTAATTTAATTATTCTTTACCTAATTGTTTTCGACCTTTTAATTCACCCTAAAGTATTCTTCAGGGTCTAAAGGTATTATAGTTTACCAAAAAATCTTGTCAAGTCTTTCCCTTCTTTTTTATTTTGAGATCAATCTTTTCTTTTCCGAATTTTTTTTCTTAGTTTTGGCAGGGGGAGTCAAACTTCTTATTTTTAGGTTAAAACGTTCAAATTCCTTAGATTTCCAATTTAAACGATATATGTCCCATTTTTTATTTAACCTCCGAATCCAAATCTCATAAAAAGTTTTTTTTACCTAATATTATCACCATTTTATTTCTTATTATCCTTTCTCTTTCCTTCTTAGAAACAATACTTTAAAAAAAGAGCGAGAAGTCTTAACTTGGATATATCTATCCTCCACTATTTTTCTGGTAGAAAAGCTGTCTCTAAGACCAAGAATATCAAATATGCCTTGGGATCGCGGAGCGCGATAAATAACGTGAAAGCCCATTTTTTTAAAATAGATATCGCTTTATATTCAAATCCTCTTCCTTTTATATAAAGATAACCAAGTTTCGGTCTACATTTTTGAGAGCAGTATTTTGTTTTTCGCTCCTTTTTATGAATCGTCGTCCACATGTTTTACAAATACCTATTTTACTGAAATTTCCATATTTATACTGTGGAGCAGCGCGACCCAATTTTGAAGTAGTTTCATATTTAGCTCTACATTTTCTATTACAAAAAAATAACCTGTTTTTATTTTTATTAATTTTAGGTTGCCGTCTTTTTAATTTTTTTGCACATTGACTACAAAAAACAGTTGTTTTTCCACTTTGCCAGGTAGGATTTCTTTTTTCTGTCGGCTTTGGATTTTTTTATCTCTTTTGAACATTAGCATCTTTTAAAACTCACGGTTTTAGATTCGAATAAATTTCTTGAACAGCTTCATTTTCATCAAGAGCTTCAAAAAGTTTTTGACAGTCCTTTTTTTGTTGCTCATTTAATTCAATCATTTCTTTAGCTACCCAATCTAGAGAAACTGACTCAATTGTAATTTTTTTCTCTTCTAAATTTTTCTTTACTTTTTCTAACTCCTCGGGTTTGGTATAAACATTCAAAAGATCATTATGCCAATAAATATCAGTGGCTCCTGCTTCAATTGCCGTCAATTCCAATTGTTCTTTTGTTTGAAAATTAGAAATCGGAAGTTGGAGATTTACTGTTATACAACCTTTTCTTTCAAACATCCATTTTACCGCCCCTTCGCCAACTAATTTTCCACCGTTTTGATTCAAAATCTGCTTTATCTCTCCCAAGGTGCGATTTTTGTTATCAGTAATTCCTTCAATAATAATTGCTACCCCTGCCGGGCCATAAGCTTCAAATGTTACTTCTTCCAGTTTCTCTCCTGGTAGTTCGCCGCTAGCTCTTTTAATTGCTCGTTCAATATTTTCTTTTGGAAGATTACAGTTTTTAGCAGTTTCAATGGCTAGTCTTAATTTAGAGTTAGTTTCTGGATTTGGTCCGCCTGCTTTTACAGCAACCGAAATTAACCGGGCTATTTTGGAAAAAATCTGTGCCCTTTTTTTATCGCTGGCTTCTTTGATTCTTCTAACAGTTTTGCTATGACTATGACCACTCATGTTTTAATTTTAATTTATTTTTTAATCTTTTTTAAGTATTAAAATTATCACTCCGGAGAAAGTTGCGATGATTAAGGCAGTTAGAAAAACAAAAAGATATTTCGGAATTTCTCTGCCTAAAGATTTTTGCTCAAAAGGTTCGAGGGTTGCCGCTAATCTCTTTTTAAGAAATTCGGTTTTTTCGATTTTCGGTTCAATTTCTTTGATTTCTTGAGTCAAGATAATATTTTCTAAATCAGGAGTTAAAATTGTCCCGAAAGATAAATTATTGGTTCAGACCTTATTGGCAATTCTAATTGAGATTCTGACTGAGTTTCTTTTTTGGCAAGAGTTTTCGTTTTGGGCTAAGAGGATTCAAAAGAGAGATATAAATCAAAATCTTGGCTATTATTGTTTGTGTTTTGATAGTTTTCGTTCAACGATTTTGTTTTTAATTGTTGATTTTTCAATGGGTTTTCTGGAAAAGACAAACCTTCAACAAAAGGTTTTTGGCTTTCTCCCCAGGCCAGAGCATCAAGTTATACCTTCTGGATTTAACAGAGCAATACTATTATTTTTTGCTAAAGTGGCCTTGCTCCAGACATTGGCGCCAACAGCAAGATGGAAATTGTCTTTAGAATTAGCCCAGAGAAAATAACCTTTGGCTGGAATTTTGCTTTGCTGGGGAAAGACCCGAATTGAAGATTCACTACCGCTGGCTACTCTTTTTCTTAATTTATAGCCAGCAATATTTAAATCTTCATTTGAAAGGTTATAAATTTTTATAAAATCATCAGAAGATTTCTCTCCTCTATGTACCGAGTGCGAACAAGGCTTGACAAAATTTCCATAATGTTATATTATTATACTATTAAGTTAGCCCGGAGCTGAGGGTAAGGATTTCTTTTAGCTCGGATGGTCTGGCAAAAGCGAGGCCTCTCCTCGGAGAAGTCCTAAAGCTTTAGTCCTATACTAAGTACTGCCCTCGGCTCCGGGCTAATTTTATGGGAAGTATTATATTTGTGCCACTCTTTCCACTTCTTCAATCGTGGTAATTCCTTCTAAAACTTTAATTAGTCCATCTTGATACATTAAGACCATTCCTTTCTTTATTGCCAATTCCCTCATATCAACAATGGAAGGAGAAGTTAAGATAAATCTTTCCATTTCATCGTCAACCAAAAACGTCTCATAAATGCCAATTCTCCCCCGATAACCGGTAAAATTACAATCTGGACAACCTTTTGTTTTAGGAATTTTCAACTTCGGGTTTAAAAAAGAAGGAGGCAAAATTTCTTTTCTAACCCTTTTTAAACTTTCTTTTAATTTTTTAAGTTCAGTTGGCGAAGGAAAGATAAACTCAACACATTTTTTACAAACCTTTCTTGGTAATCTCTGAGCAACAATCATATTGATAGCCGGCGCAATTGAAACCGGTCTAACTCCTAAATCAATCAATCTGGCTACCGCTCCGGCTGCATCATTGGTATGCAGGGTGGAGAAAACCAAATGTCCGGTCAAAGCCGCTTGCAAAGCGATTTCAGCTGTTTCCTTATCTCTAATTTCTCCCACCAAAACAACATCAGGGTCCTGTCTCATAATTGACCTTAAGCCGTTAGCAAAAGTATACCCTTTCGAAGGATCAACCTGGGTTTGGGAAAGTCCTTCTAAATGGTATTCCACTGGGTCTTCAATGGTAATAATTTTAATTTCTGGTTTATTTATTTTTTTTAAAATAGCATAGAGGGTGGTGGTTTTTCCTGAACCAGTGGGACCGGTCACAATAATCATACCATTTGGTCTTTTAATTTCCTTATTGAATATTTCCGCGATATCTTTTCTTAAACCTAGAGCTTCTATCTCAATTAGGTTTTTGGGGTTTAAAATTCTTAAAACAATAGTTTCTCCATATTCAGCTGGTAGGGTTGAAGCTCTAATTTCAATCGTTGTTTCTGCCATCAAAATAGTAAATCGGCCATCTTGGGGCCGGTTAGTGACATTTAATTTAAGTCCGGAAAGAAGTTTAATTCTTGAAAGAAGAGCTTTGTAGACTTTTAAATCAAAAATTATGATATCGTGCAAGATTCCATCAATTCTTATTCTTAGTTTGGCTTTTTTTTCTTCTGGCTCAATATGAATATCAGAAGCGTCAAGAGAAATTGCTCCGGCCAAAATAGTCATCAGAAGTTCAGTAACTGAAGCAGTCAAGAGTTGTTCAGTTTTTTTTCCAAAAGTAGAGATATTTTTAACCTCTTTTTGGATTTCAGTGAGTTTAGTCAGAGAGATTTTTACTTCTCCGGTAATTTTCTCTCTTTCCATAAATTTTAATTTCCTTTAAGATAATAATAGTTATTTTAGATTATCCTATTTTTTTAAAATGGTCAAATTTTATTTAACAACTCATTCTTCCCAAACAAAAAAATTGGGAGAAAATTTAGCTAAAGAAATTCTTAAAACCAGAACTAAAAAGAAAACCTTAATTATTGGTCTGGAAGGAGAGCTGGGTGGAGGCAAAACAACTTTCCTTCAGGGATTCGCCCGAGGCTTGGGAATAAAGGAGAAAATACTAAGCCCAACTTTCGTTATTATAAAAAAATTTTCAATTTTCAATTTTCAATTTTCAAATTTTTATCACGTTGATTGTTATCGTCTAGAAAAACCAAACGAAATTTTAAATTTAGGATTCAAAAAGATTATTTCTAATCCTCAGAACATCGTAGCTATTGAATGGGCAGATAAAATTAAAAAAATTTTACCCAAAAACTCCATAATTTTAAAATTTAAATTCGTCAATAAAAATAGTCGGAAAATATGGTTGATGAAAAGAAAAAATTAATTATTATTGATTCTAATTCTATTATTCATCGGACTTATCACGCTCTGCCGCCTTTGACGACAAAAAAAGGAGAGAAGGTTTCCGCGGTTTATGGATTTTTATTGGTCTTTTTTAAAGTCATAAAAGAATTTCAGCCAGATTTTATTGCCGCCACTTTTGATTTCCCAGCTCCTACTTTTCGTCACAAAAAATTTAAAGAATACAAAGCCAAGCGTCCGCCAGCACCAGAAGAACTTTATCAGCAAATTCCCAAAGTCAAAGAAGTTTTAAAAGCTTTCAATGTTCCTATTTTTGAAAAAGAGGGTTTTGAGGCAGATGATATTATTGGAACCATTGCCAAAGCAGCTCCTAAAAAACAAGCTATTCCGCCGATAGAAACTATCATTTTAAGTGGCGATTTAGATACTTTACAGTTAGTTAATGAGAAAACCAAAGTTTATACTTTAAGAAAAGGAGTGAAAGATATTGTTTTCTATGATAAAATCGAAGTTGAGAAAAAATACGGGATTTTGCCCAATCAACTTCTTGATTTTAAGGCCTTAAGAGGGGATCCATCTGATAACATTCCAGGAGTGACTGGAATAGGCGAAAAAACAGCAATAGAGCTAATTAAAGAATTTGGAAGTTTGGAGAATTTATATAAAGAGCTCGAAGATTCATCCCAAAAAACCAAAAAACTTAAACCTAAATTAAGAGAAATCTTACTGAAATATAAAGAGCAAGCTTTTTTTAGCAAAGCCTTGGCTAAAATAGAAAAAGATGTGCCAGTTGATTTTAATTTGAAGAAATGCCAATGGGAGAAAAAATATAATAGAAAAAGAATAACTCAAATTTTAAAAAGATTAGAATTTCAGACCTTAATTAAAAGATTGCCAGAACTTACAAAATCTAAACAAAATGGTAAAATAAAAAAAGTAAACGTCGATCAACCCCGAAGCAAAATAAATTTGCAACAGGACAGGCAAAAAACACTATTTTAATTAATAAATAACTAACTATACCAAAAGAATTATCAGAGGAAGCTCAGTGGTTTTTAAGAAATCTTCAAAAGCTTCAAGATGATTTTGCTGAAAAGGAAATTTGGTAACTAAAATGAGTGGAGCTCAAAGAGTTTGTAAACTGATTATGGCCACTGAAGAAGGAAAGAAAAAGTGTGAAGAATGTTATAAGATGGCGCTTTCATTGGTAAGGACCCAAAAAGAATCGGCATTTATAGACTGTTATGCTGGTTACGCTTCCTTATGGGTACCAATTAAGGTAAAAGGAGAAATTGTTGATTCCATTACTGGTTGCGGCGGAAGGTATGATCGAGGGGAAAACAAAGAGGAATTAATAGAAAAATATTCAAAATTAGCTGATCAGTTAGGGGTTGAGAATAAAGATGATTTTCTAAAAGCTAGTATTGATGAAATTAAACCAGTTACTGAAAAAGAAGTGAAAAAAAGAGCAGAAAGACTCTCAAAATTAGTTGGAATTTTAGCTGAAGAAACCGCCTTCAGCGAAGTATTCAGAATTGAAGAATAAAGATACTCCTTTGTAATAGTTAACTTGAATTCTTCTTTTGAAAAGGAGGAAAATTTTTAAATGGAAATAGAATTAAGGAAAATAAAAATATCCTTTCTTTTTGATTCGATTGCCAGAGAATACAATGGTTACATGAAAAAACCGGCCATCAAAGAACTCAAGAGAAAATCCTTCAGAAACTTTATGGGAAAATAAATGAGAAAGTGCTTGATTGATATAGCTACCGGAACGGGACTTTTGGCTTTAAAGATAAAGACGAATTGTCTAAAAATTGAAGTCACTGGAATGATATCTCAGAGGAAATGATTAAGGAGGCAAAAAGAAAAAGCCAAAGAGCAAGGTTAAAAATTAATTTTTTGGTAGCCGATGTCGAAAAATTAAATTTTCCAGATAAATCATTTGATAGGATAATTTGTTTCTTGTATAGCAATTTCAATAATTCCTATATAAAAGCAGCTCTAATTTTACCATGTCAAAAAAGATAAAAAGATCACAAACTACTAAGCATTATTTAACCTTGGCAACACAGAGAGCAAAATAGTGCTTAGAACCAGCTAACTGAATGAGTGAGTTGTCAAAAGAAAATACTTCCCAAAATTAGCGCAAAATATTTCAAAATTTTCTAAAGGAAAAAATTTGCTTAGATGCGAGTTTATATTTTCTGCCCTGCAATTATGTTAGCTATAAATTAATTGTTGCTAGAGAATTAAAAATGATACAATTAAAAAAAAAGATTGAGAGTATAAAAATAAACATGACCAAAAACCAAATTACTAAAGAAGAAATTGAAAAATTGATGAAAATTCCTGGTGAAATAAGAGGAGACGCATTGATGGTTCTTCTTAATACCATAAAAGAAAAAGAAGGAGAAAAAGAAGCAGAGCTATTTAAAAAGAAAATGGGAGAATTAGGATTTTCTTTTGATAAGATAGATTATCTAAAATGGTGTCCAGTAGGTTTTTTGGCAATATCTTTATTAATAATGAAGGAAATTTTTAATTGGGATGAAAAAGATTTTTTTGAGCTTGGGAATTTATCTTTTAAAATGGGCTTTATTCCCAGGATATTATCTAAATATTTTGCCTCTGTTTCAAGAATCCTTAAAGAAGCTCCAAAAATTTGGGCAAAATTTCATACCTCTGGCAAATTAGAACTCTACCAACTCAATGAAAAAAAGAAATTTACTATTCTTCGTTTAAAGGAGTATAAAATTCATCCTCTGGTCTGTAATGTTAATAGAGGTGCCTTTCTCCGGATTGCCCAGTATGTAATCAAAAGTAAAAAAATAACTATTGAGGAAACAAAATGTATGTTTAAAGGCGATCCCTATCATGAATTTTTAATAAGATGGGAATAATTAGACATGAAGACAGAATTAATTTTTCTTTCAAAGGAACTTGAGAAAACTAAAGAAGACTTAATTGATTTACAAAGATACCTCGAAGAACTTTCCAATTTTTTGCCTTTAGCTGTCTGCACAACAAATCCCTTAGAAATCATTATTGATATCAATAAAGCTTTTGAGGTTCTCACTCATTACACTACTATAGAAATAGTAGGAGAACCAATAGAAATTCTTTTTTTAGAAAAAAAGAAATTTAAAGAATTTTTAACAAAGATAATTAAAGAAAAGACAATTTATAATACAGAACTGACTTTAATCTCTAAAGAAAAAAAAGAAATTTCAGTTAGTGTTTCTGGAGCTTTGAGAAAAGATGAAAAAGGAGATTTTATTGGCTGTTTTTTTGCAATTACAAACATTACCGAACTCAAAGAACTTCAAGAAAATTTAGAAAAAAAAGTTAAAGAAAGAACTAAAGAGTTAGAAGAATCAAAAGCTGCTTTAGAAGAAGCCAAGGCAGTTTTAGAAATAAAAGTTCAGGCCAGAACTAAAGAATTAAGAGAGTTAGCTGAAGGACTAGAAGTAGAGGTAGAAAGAAGAACTAAAGAGGTTCGAGAAAGAATGGAAGAGTTAGAAAAATTCCACAGGTTGGCTGTTGGTCGAGAATTAAAAATGATTGAGTTAAAAAAAGAAATTGAGAGATTAAAAAGAGAACTGAAAGAATCCAAAAAATGAAAATTTTAATTGCTTATTATTCAAGAACTGGCGAAACAGAAAAAGTAGCCGAAGTTCTTAAAAAAGTTTGAGCTCGAGGGCACACTGTTGATGTAGAAAAAGTTAGACCACTAAAGGAACTCAGCTTTAGAGGCTGGTTTTTAATTCGGATGATTAAAAGAGAATGCGAAATTGAAGAACTTAAAATTAAGGATGTCTCAAAATACAATGTAATTTGCATTGATAATCCTAATTGGATCGGATTTTCTTTACCCATGGCAAGGTATCTCCGAGAAGCTGAAGGGTTAAAATATAAAAATTTTTATTGGTCTTTTTTAAAGTCATAAAAGAATTTCAGCCAGATTTTATTGCCGCCATTTTTGACTACCCGACTCTCCTACCTTTCGACATAAAAAATATAAAGAGTATAAAATTAGTCGTCCCCCGGCCCCAGAAGAGCTCCCCTAACAGATTCCTAAAGTAAAAGAGATTTTAAAAGCTTTTTCCGTGCCAATTTTTGAAAAAGAAGGTTTTGAAGCCGACGACATTATTGGAACCATTTCTCATTTAGCCCCCAAAAAAACAAGTTTTACCTGAGATTGAAACTATTGTTTTAACCGGGGGTCTCGATACTCTCCAGCTAATCGATCCCCACACCATTTATACTTTAAGAAGAGGAGTTAAAGAGGCTTTTTAAGAGGCTGTTTTATATGATGTAGGGGCAGTTAAACAAAGATTCGACGGACTCACTCCAAAACAACTTCCTGATTTAAAGGCCCTCAAAGGAGATCCTTCTGATAACATCCCGGGAGTTTCTGGAAGAGGGGAGAAAATTGCTATTGAATTATAAAAGAATTTGAAGACCTAGAAAAACTTTACCAAAATTTAGAACAAAAAATTGACAAAGCTAAAAAATTAAAACCAAAATTAAAAGAAAACTTGCTTCGATTTAAAGATCAAGCTTTTTTAGTAAGATGTTAGCTGAAATTTCCCAGGCAGCGCCAATAGATTTCGCTTTAAAAAAATGCCACTGGAAAAAGTACAATAGAGGAAGAGTAGTCGAACTTCTTAAAAAGCTTGAATTTCACAGCTTAATTAAAAGATTACCCGAAGCAAAAGGACAAACTGATAAAGGTTCAATAATTGAAGAAGATTTGAAGTTGTAGTAAAATAAAAACCAAGGCAAAGGTCGGATTATAAAAATCTTAAAAAATAAAAAAAGAGGTACAAATGCCAAAGAAAAAAATTCTGATGTTAGTGGGGGACTATGTGGAAGACTATGAAGCGATGGTCCCTTTCCAAATGTTGACCATGGTTGGGCATAAGGTTGATACAGTTTGTCCAGATAAGAAAGCTGGCGAAACAGTGAAGACAGCTGTTCACGACTTCACTGGCGAACAGACCTATAGTGAAAAGCCAGGCCACAACTTCGCTCTCACCGCAACATTTGAGGAGATCGATCCGAAAGATTACGATGGCTTGGTCATTCCAGGAGGGCGGGCACCAGAATATATTCGACTGAATGAAAAGGTGCTTTCTATTGTCCGCCACTTTATGGAGAACAACAAGCCCGTTGCTTCGATTTGCCATGGCCAGCAGGTATTGGCAGCCGCCGGCGTTCTCAAGGGGAAGTCTTGTACAGCCTATCCAGCAATTAAACCTGAGGTGGTTGGGGCTGGTGCTAACTGGCTTGAGCCAAACGAGACTTTCTCCAATGCTTACGTAGACGGAAATCTGGTAACAGCAGTAGCTTGGCCTGGTCATCCGGAATGGATAAGAAAGTTCCTCGAAGTGCTTGGCACAAAAATTGAACCCTAAGAACTGAAATCAAAACCTAGTTTAAACTGACCTTTGCCAAAAGGGAAGGAAGGCGATAGTTTCGATCGCGATTTTCTTGAGGGAAGATTCTACTCGCTTTCCTTCTCTCCTAACTTTATTATCAATTGCGGAAACTATCTCGAAATAAATAAAAAACTTCATTAGAAATTTCTAATCAGATAAAGGTCGAAAAAAAATAAATTAAAATAAGATAAATTATGGATAAAAGAATTATTATTGTGGTGATAGTGGCTATTTTGGTTGGAATTGGAATTTGGTGGGTAGCCCAGATGCCCAAAGAAGAAAAGCCAATCGAAGTTTTACCGGAGGTAAAACCCAAAATAGTGGTAGGAGATGTGGGTTACGGTTGGAGTGTAAAAGATGACCCCAAAGAAGCAGTAAAAGAAGCAGTTTCTTTGATGAAGCAGAGACTGGGAGAAAAATCTCCAAAGTATGTTCTTTGTTTTATTGGTATTGGCAAAGGGAATGTTGGTTATGATGCCGAGGAAGTGATAGCTGAGCTTAGAAATCAACTCGGCCCTGAAGTTCGGATTCATGGTGGAAGTTCAAGCCTTGGAGTTTTAACCAAAGAAGGCTTTCATATTGGTGAGGTTGGCTCATTAGCCCTAATAGGCGTGGTTTCAGAAAGAATGGACTTTGGGGTAGGTGGGATAAGTTTAGACGAGCTTTCTCCTAAAGAGGCTGGGAAAAAAGCTATAGAGCTGGCTATGGAAAATGCCCCGAAAGAAGGACTTCCTCAAATTGTCTATATGACCGCCTCTCCCGGAGTAGAAGAGGAGATACTCCCTGGTATTGAAGAAATTTTAGGAATCGACATTCCGATAATTGGAGGAAGTGGGGGAGATAATGATCTAACCGGAAAATGGTGGGGAGTAGCCAATGATCAACTCTATAAAAATGGTGTTGTTCTAACTGCTGTTTATACCGATTTGAAGATCGGCTACGCTTACGAACATAGTTATAATGTTAGCGAAAAGAAAGGCGTTGTTACTAAAGCTAAAGGAAGAAGACTTTATGAGATTGACGGAAGACCGGCAGCCGAGGTGTATAATGAATGGACCGGAGGTCTGGTGGAAGAAATCCTTAAAGAAGGAGGAATAATTCTTCATGAAGTTGCTGCTTTTTATCCTCTAGCCAGAGGGGTGAAAGGGAAAGGAGAGGAAGTTTTTTATATTTCTGTTATGCCATACATAGTAAATGAGGATAAATCATTAGGCCTTTTTGCCAATATGGAAGATGGAGATGAGGTTTTGCTGCTACACGGGACTTGGGAATTACTTTTGAATCGTGCTTATTCCACTCCTCGTGAAGCCATGGCAACCAAAGCAATTTCTCCAGAAAAGGGATTGTTTGGAATTTATACTTTCTGCACCGGGACGATGTTCGCAGTACCTGAGACAGAAAGAGCAAAATTCCCAGTTTTTGTTAATAATGCCTTGGGTGGCATTCCTTTCGTGGGCACTTTTACTTTGGGTGAGCAAATTTTCTTGCCAGGCGCAGGAAATAGACATTGCAATCTTGTTAATTCAATGATTGTTTTCAGTGAAGAATAAGTCCAATTCAAACGATTGGATTTAGAATTTTATGCTAAAAAGAGGGATGTTTAGCAAAATTTTTGGCTTGATAGTAGTAATGTCTCTTGTGATTGGGATATTAATTTTAGTTGTAACTATAAGAGAACGAACTAAAGCCGTTGAGGAAGCTTTAGTGCAAAAAAATAAACTATTGGTTAAAGTAGCTTCCAAAAATATTGAATCGGGGTATTATGCCCAGGTTCTACCGTTAGAGACATTAAGACTTATCAGTGCTTCCGAAGACACTCTCTTTTTGTGGGTAGTAAAACCAAGCGGAGAAATTTATTTAGCCGATAATCCCCAGATGCTTGGCAAAATAATCGATGATCCTTCTTTAGGGACAGAAAGAGTGGTAGTAAGAGATAGTGTTTATCCAAAAGATGGTAAAAAAATAAAATTAATTGTTCAACCTATTGGAATTAAAGAAGAAGGGAAACCCTGGAGTCTTTTTCTGGGAGTTTCTCTGGAGCCAGTTGTTGCTGCTCGAAGAACAATAATTGCTCATAGCCTCGATTTTTTGGTTCTGACTATTATTTTTATTGCCCTCATTTCCTTCTATTTTGCCAAAGAAGTGACTAACCCCTTAAAGCATCTTAGAGAGGGAGCAGAAACTATTGGCAAAGGAAATCTTGATTATCGAATTAAGATAAAGACCGGGGATGAAATTGAGGAATTAGCGAATGCTTTTAACAAAATGGCCGAAGATTTAAAAAGATCTTACACTGCTCTAGAAGAATCTAAAAAAGTCCTTGAAATAAAAGTTGCAGCCAGAACTAAAGAATTAAAAGAGCTTGCTGAAGGATTGGAAGAAGAGGTTGAAAGAAGGACTAAAGAGGTTCGAGAAAGAATGGAAGAATTAGAAAAATTCCATCGATTAGCAGTCGGCCGAGAATTGAAAATGGTTGAGCTAAAGAAAGAAATTAAGAAATTAAAAAAAGAATTAGAAAAATATAAGCCAAGCACATAAAGAAATTATGTGCTTAGTAAAGGTCGACATGATAAAATAATAAAATTAATCAAAAATAAATTAAACTATGATTAAAGCTGGAGTAGGAAGAAGTAATAACCCTGATCCTATCAAAGCCGGAGCTGAAGCTTGTGAAAAAGCCTTAACTCAGGCTGGCGACAAAGCTGATTTAATAGTTGTTTTTTCTACTGTTGCCTATGACCAGAAAAAAATGCTGGAAGGGGTGAGATCTATTTCTAAAGAAACTCCTCTAGTAGGCTGTAGTGATTCTGGGGAAATTACCGGAGAAGGGCCAGTTTCAAAACATGTGGCGGTGATGGCTTTAAGTTCAGACACCATTGATTTTACCATTGGAGTGGGAGAGGGAACAGATAAGGATTCTCATAAAGCTGGAGCTGAGGCTGCTAGAGAGATAAAGAAAAAAGCTAAGGGAGATATTTCTTTGTTTACAATGTTGTTGGATGGCCTGGCTGAAAATGGAGCAGCAGCAGTGAGAGGAGTTCAGGAGGTTTTTGGAAAAAACTTCCCAATAATGGGAGGCTCAGCCGGAGACGACTTTCAGTTCAAGAACACCTATGAATACTTCAATGATCAAGTTTTGAGTAATGCTGTAATCGGGATTGGGTTTTCTGGTAAATTTTCTTTTGGGGTTGGTGTACGACATGGTTGGGAACCAATTGGTTTACCAATGAAAGTAACTAAAGCTGAGGGAGCGAAATTAATTGAGGTAAATAACCGGCCAGCTCTCTCTATTTATGAGGATTATTTCGGGAAGAAGGCTGAAGAATTAATCAAAGAACCGATTGCCAGAATGGCCTATACTTATCCTTTAGGAATGTCAGTTGAAGGAAGTCCAGAGCTTTTGATTCGAGATGTGGTTATCGCCGATGAGAAAGGAGTAATTACTTGTGCTGCAGAAATTCCCGAGGGTTCAGAAATCAGGTTAATGTTAGGAGATCCAGATAAGGCTATCCAGGCTGCTAAAGAAGCAGCAGAGGGAGCTTTGGCTCAGCTTAAAGGCACGGAACCAAAAGTGGTTTTTGTTTTTGACTGTATGGCTCGGAACAAGCTTTTAGGACCAAGAATTGGAGAAGAAATTGTGGCCATCCAGAATGTTCTAGGAAAAGAAGTGCCCTTAATTGGTTTTTATACCTATGGGGAACAGGCTCCTCTGGGAGGAGTGTTGGGACCAGAATGTTTTTCTGTTTTTCACAATGAAACCATGGCTTTGATGGTGCTGGGATAAATAAAAAGCGATTAAGAGATTAAACAA
This sequence comes from Patescibacteria group bacterium, assembly GCA_030016465.1. Classification (GTDB taxonomy): domain Bacteria; phylum Patescibacteriota; class Minisyncoccia; order Minisyncoccales; family DG-74-1; genus Yes71-31. The sequence goes on from JASEJL010000001.1 coordinate 23,581, forward strand.
TTAAGAGATACTTTCTCTTCAAAGTTTTTTAATTGTTAATGAAAAAAATCCTGATAAAAAAGCTGTGGTAAAAGCAAGAGAAACAAAACTACAAGCTATAATTGCCGAACTTTCAGAAATTAGCCAGAGAAGGGAAAGAGAGCTGGCTGAAATGGACCGAATTGCCAAGATGTTAGTGAGGAGAGATTTTGAGTTGTCTGAAATTAGAGAAAAGAGAGAGAAGGAGTTATCAGAGCTAGATCGGGCCGCAAAGCTTTTGATAAGAAGGGATTTAGAGCTTTCAGGAGCTATAGTTCAATTAGAAAAACAAAGGAATGAGTTAGATAGAATTGCTAAAATTTTAGTGCGGCGAGATCTGGAATTAACCGAAATGAGGGAAGAGCAAGTTAAAGAGCTTCAAGAAATGGACCGAATTGCCAAGATGTTAGTCAGGAGAGATTTTGAACTGGCGGAGATTAGAGAAAAAAGAGAGAGAGAACTTCAAGAATTAGAAAAGAGAACAAAAGAATTAGAAGAATCAAGAACTGCTCTAATGAATATATTGGAAGATGTGGAGGAGGCTCGAAAGAAGGCAGAAGAAGAAAAAGAAAAAACCCTTGCAGTTATTACCAATTTTACCGATGGGCTGTTAGTTTTTGATAGAGAAAATAAACTTTCTTTAATTAACCCCCAGGCTGAAAATTTTTTTGATGTTAAGGGAAGAAACATAATTGGCAGACCAGTTTTGGAATTGAGCACTTTTCCAACCCTCGAACCCTTAGTGAGATTAGTGGGAAAAGAAATTAAACAAGTTTTTAGAAAAGAATTACCAATTAAAGAAAAATTCACTTTGGAGGTGTCTACTGTTCCGATGGTGAGAGAGGAAGAAAAAATAGGAACCATGGTTATTTTACATGATATTAGCCGGGAAAAAATGGTTGAGAGAATGAAAACCGAATTCGTTTCTCTGGCTGCTCATCAGCTGCGGACACCTCTTTCAGCAATTAAATGGACTCTCCGGATGCTTTTAGACGGTGACCTGGGCAAGATAACTGAAGAACAGAGAGATTTTATTGAAAAAACCTATGGCTCAAACGAAAGAATGATTGCTTTAATTAATGACCTTTTAGATGTAACCAGAATTGAGGAAGGAAGATATCTTTACAAACCCACCCTTGCCGACTTTGAACCAATTTGCCAATTTGTAATCAACTCTTTTAAAGAAGAAATTGAAAAGAGAAAGATTAAATTCGAATTTAAAAAACCGGAAAAGAAATTACCTCAGGTTAAGGTAGATGTTGAAAAAATAAGACTGGCCATTCAGAACCTCCTCGATAACGCCATTAAATATACTCAACCTGAGGGCAAGGTGACAATTACTTTAAAATCTGGTAAAAAGGAAGTAGAGTTTTCAATTAGAGATAGCGGCGTAGGTATTCCCAGCGACCAGCAAGAAAGAGTATTTAGCAAGTTTTTTCGAGGAGCTAATGTTTTAAGAATGGAAACCGAAGGTTCGGGTCTTGGTCTTTTTATCGCTAAAAACATTATTGAGGCCCATAATGGAAAAATCTGGTTTGAATCTGAAGAAGGGAAAGGAACAATTTTTTATTTCACTCTGCCTGTGGAAAAAGAATTTGAAGATTTTTAAAAGACTTTAAAAATAAAAAGGTTGACAATATTAACCTAAAAGAATAGAATAAAATAAGATGGCAAAGAAAATTTTATTAGTTGAGGACGAAGAAATTATAATTAGTCTCCTTCAAAGAAAATTAACCCAAGAAGGTTATGAAGTTTTGCTTGCTAGAGATGGCGAGGAGGGATTAAAAGCAATGAGAGAAGTAAAGCCTAACCTTGTTTTGCTGGATATCATTATGCCTAAAATGGGAGGATTTGAGGTGATGGAGGAAATGATAAAAGATAAAGAATTAAAGGAAATTCCAGTAATTATTATTTCCAATTCTGGTCAGCCGGTGGAGTTAGATCAGGCTCAAAAATTGGGAGCAAAAGATTGGTTGATTAAAACCGAATTTGATCCTCAGGAAGTAGTAAATAAAGTAGTAAAACAAATCGGAAGATAAAAATATGGCAAAAACAATTCTAATAGTAGAGGACGATAAATTCCTCAGAGAATTAATTGCTCAAAAATTGATTAACGAAGGCTATGAGATTTCCGAGGCGGTTGACGGAGAAGAAGGAATAAAAAAGATTCAAGAAGAAAAGCCAAACCTAGTTTTGCTTGACCTTATTTTACCAGGAATTGATGGTTTCGAGGTTTTATCTAAAATGAAAGAAGACGTGGCCTTGGCTCATATTCCAGTGATTATTCTTTCCAATCTTGGCCAAAAAGAAGATGTAGAGCGAGGATTGCAATTGGGAGCGATTGATTATTTAATTAAAGCCCATTTTACTCCTGGAGAGATTATTGAGAAAATAAAGAACGCCCTCAAGTAAACCCGATTTAGAAGCTCTGGTAATAACATACAGATATTACCGGATAATTTTATCTAGTCTAGGATTGGAATTTAGACACCTAGGCAAAATTTTCTTTTAGAAAATTTTGAGATATTTTGCAAGGTATTTCTTTTGACAACTCACTCATTCATTTAGCTGGCTCTGACGCTATTTTGCCTCTGTGTTGGTAAAGTTAAATAATGCTTATAGCCTTTGTGATGCTTTTATCTTTTTTGACATGGTAAAATTAGAACTGCTTTTATATAGGAATTATTGAAATTGCTATACAAGAACTTTCCATTTGACTGTAAACAATACCAAACTTGCTTGTAAGGTAAAAGGACAGATTCAAAGAATTGCAGAAAAAATTTAGTGCGGGTGTAGCACAGTGGTAGTGCATCTGGTTGCCAATCAGAGTACACGGGTTCGATTCCCGTCACCCGCTTCACTTCAAACGAGTACCAGTTATTTTCCAATTAACATAGAAACCCAAAATGAAAGTACTGACAGCCATCAATTCTAAAGGTTTATCTTAAAGTTTTTAAATAATTCTTCTTTGATTTTTTGTATTAAAATAACACATTCATTGTCGCTTTTTTGATAGGTAATTTTATTTAGCATTTTGAAAATGACTTCAGGCTTTAAATATTGCTTAGCATTGGCTAAAAGCCTCAATCTCTCCTAAAAAATCTGGTAAGTATTGTAGACTTTCTTTTGTTTGTCTTTTGTCAGTAATGGTGATGACCTAATTACAAGGCCAGTGGTTATCTGAGAGTTGTCCATATTGATTTTCAATTATGACGACTCTCATTTTTGTTTTCACAACAGTAATTTAGAATTCCTTTTTACCTTAAAAACGGGTTTCATTTTTGGTTTTTTTATTATACAACAACACTTTATTGTTCTTTTAAAAGATTATCGCTATAATGAACCAATAAGATATTGATTGAATAAAGTAATATTATTAGTTTGATTATAGCTAAATTCAAAAAACGAGAAGAAACTACTGCTTTACGAAAAGAAAAGCAAATGAGCTAAGCCACTTAAAGAAGATTTTAAAAGTTGAGTAAAAACGCCCTGAATCTCTGACTTAGAAATTATCCTCTTTCTGAAAAAAAGAATCAAGAAATTATAAGAGCGAGTCAGTTATAGAAAAAATTCGTAATACAAAAAAAAGAGAGAGAAAAGAGAGATTCAAAAAGATTTATAAAATTCAAAAGAAATTAATTCTGTCTTTAAAAAAGCGAGAATTTTTTCTATTAGGATTAGCTTTTTATTGGAGAGAAAAGGCAAAGTAAAAGTATAAGATGGACAGCCTTATAATTCGCACATCCGTACATTAAAAAACATCTAGCAAAAGAATAAATCATAAAGGAAGTTTTGGCCACGGTATTTGTAAATTTAAAAAGAACTAGTGTACCCCTCACAGAAAAAATATTTATGGACATTAAAGCAATAAGTGACCGTTATAATAAATAATAATAGAAGGGCATGTAGCTCAGTGGTTAGAGCATCAAGCTTATAACTTGAGGGTCCCAGGTTCGAGTCCTGGCATGCCCACCATATAAGAAATATCAAATTTTTCGTGTCAGAAATATCATTTGGCGAGCCGCGCCGGAAGGCGCGGCTCGCCAAAAATGAAGCTAAAAAATCATAAGGTGGTTGTCAGTTCCAGGCAACTTTTTTGTTGGAAATTACACCGTGCGTTCCGACTTTTTCCATAATTTGCTTAATTTCTTCCAGTGTCTGATTTTAGCTGGAGGACGAAATTAAACCTTAAAGATAGTTTCTTCTGATTCCCTTTGCTTTTTATCTTCAAAAGTCTTAATGTTCTTTAAAGATATCTTGGGATTAATTCTTTTGGGGATATGTAAGTATTTATTGACCGTATTGTGCTGAACCTTTATTCCATACTCACTGAAAAGGAAAGTAGACATTTTCTCTTTTCTCCAGCCATACTTATCTTTCACTTCCAGGATTTTATCTTCTTTTTATTTAGAGATTCCTTTTCTCTTAGAGACATCTTTTTGGTTGAGACTCCAGATTTCTGGAATCACGGTTATTCCGTTCAAAGATTGATTTAATTATAAACAGCCACTGTCTTGAAATACCAACCCTATTGCTGGCCTTGGTAACATTTCCCTGTTGGTCATGATAGAGCATATAAAGCTATCTTAATATTGTTTTAGCTACAGATGATAAATAGTGATTATGGGGATTTAGAAATTTTTCAACTCTTAATTGCATAGATTTGATTAAGTTATTTTTTACCTCCTTAATCAAATCATGCTCAGTGTTTTCATTTACAAAAGAAAAATAAAAGAAAAGGTATTTTTATTCCGATTTTTTCGGCATCAATAAATTTTTTTCACGAATCCTGTCTGCGCGCACAGGGAGAATCAAAATTTTTTGTTTGTATGGGAAACTCTATAATTGAAAAATAGATTCGACTATTATCTATTATTGTTCACAAAGTTCACAAAATGGCTTCTGAAAAATCTGAACTTCTGATTTTGGTGTATTTATACAACTCTGCTCGAACCTATAGAAATTTTTTTAGTGTCGGGGGTTACGGCGCATAAGTTCAAAAACATATTGGAAAACTCCAAGGTTTAAGACCTATGGAGTTTTTTAATCATATTCATTGCAAATATACTGGTGTTAGAGGTTTTGTCACCCTCTATAATTATCATTTAAAGTACCAGTATATGATCCAAGATAAAACAAAAAAGAAGGCTGCAATTGTCTCATTCTTTGAGAGGTTTGGTCTTGCAGCCAAGATTGCAGCCTTCAATTACAGTAAATCATCAATTTATAGTTGGCGCAAGACCTTAAGAGAGTCAGGGGGTAACATCGAGAACCTAAATGAGTGCTCTAAAGCTCCCCATCATCCCAGACAAACCAAGATCGATTCAAGAGTTAAACAGTTTATCCAAGAATATCGCTGCGAGCATCCTAAAGCCAGAAAAGAGAAAGTTAAACCTGATTTAGATCTCTTTTGTCAGAAAGAAAGAGATAAAGTCTATCTCTGAGTCTACTATTGGTTCAATAAATCAAAGAGCTTAAGAAGAAAGGTTAAATTCCAGATAAAAAGGTTAAAGTCTCTTTAATTGGTAAAACTGGTCGAGTGATAGTTAGAGAAAGCCAAAACCTAAGAAAAAGAAACTAAGAAGAAAAGGTTATCAACTAGAGAGGCCGCGAGATCTACTTCAGTTAGATACCATAGTTAAGTTCATTCACGGTCTTAAGAGATATATTCTTACTGCCATTGATCTCAAATCAAAGTTTGTCTTTGCTCAGGCCTACAGTCATCTTTCTTCAAAAGCTTCTGAAGATTTCTTTAACAAGCTGGAGAAAATAGTTCCATTCTCTATTCAGAGAACCCAAACGGATAATGGAGCTAAATTCCAGAAAAGATTTAGAGCTAATTTAGAAAGAAAAAACATTCTTCAGTTCTTTAACTATCCTAGAAGACCACAACAGAATGCTCAGATTGAGAGATTTAACCGAACTATTCAGGAAGATTTTGTTGACTGGAATCTTGATCTTCTGGCTAACAATATCCAACTTTTTAACCAGAAACTCATCGATTGGCTTTTGTGGTACAACTCCAAAAGACCTTACTCTTCCTTAAACAATCAAAGTCCTGTACAATACTTAATTAAGAACCTTGGATTTTCCAATATGTTATGGACCTATGCACGAGCTGGTAAAATTTACGAATTTTTGATAAAATGAGTTTGGGCA
>JASEJL010000002.1:0-18513 GCA_030016465.1 Patescibacteria group bacterium
GTTTGTGATGTTTTTATCTTTTTTTGACATAATAAAATTAAAGCTGCTTTTATATAGGAATTATTGAAATTGCTATACAACAAGTTTTACATCGAATTTCCATTTCCCAGTTATTTAAAAAGAATTAAACTGATTTGAAAGAATTAAAGCGTCAGTTATTTTTACACCAAACTGTAACGCTTCATCGCGAGTCGGAAACCAAATATCAATATGATAATGGTTCTTTCTCCAATGCATTCGGTCTTCAACAACAAAGATTTTATCTCCATAAAGTTCGGGAAGCTGAATTTTTGTAGCAAATGGTAACATATTAGTAGCTACCACTCCGTCTCGAACGGTGGTTCCAGCAGCGGTTATAAAAGGATCCAGGTCAGTTTGGTCTATCGTGCTAGAATAGCCAGTAACTATCACTCTTATTCTTTGAATAGCAAATGAGGAATTAACGGGATTAACTATTGGCAAGAGGCTATTTCCTTCAATTATAGCCAGTATTCTTGAATCTTTTTGATAGGAAATCTCAGCCAAGTCAGTTTTTGCTTGAGGAGTTTTTAGTGTCCAGAAAAGCGAAATCCCAAAAAGAATCCCTGAAATTAAGAGAATAATTAAGCCAGATTTCATCTTAAAATCTCATTTTATAAGGGTTTTATCATAATACCTTATCCATGAGAGAATGTCAAAGCCTAGTCTTGTATAATAAAGTTAGTGCGGAATAAAGAAATAGCCAAAATTGAGGAAATTTCAAAGAATTTTGTTCGTAAAATTCCCAGAAATATCCCTCAAATTTTATTACGCATTAACTTTAATACAAAAGGAACCTCAAATTACTGTTGTGAAAACAAAAATGAGAGTCGTCATAATTGAAAATCAATATGGACAACTCTCAGATAACCACTGGCCTTGTAATTAGGTCATCACTATTACTGACAAAAGGCAAACAAAAGAAAGTCTACCATTGAGCTACGTGGGCAAAACTATACGTGTCTGATTTTTACTTTGACTGATTTTTCTTTTTTTGGCAAGGGTTGGGAAATTTCTTTTTTTATCCGAGCAGAGCGAGGATGGGGTTGAGGCGAAGCCTCAGCAACTTTTCCAATTAATCTCTCAAATTCTTCTCTTTCAATGGTTTCTTTTTCAATTAATCTTTTGGCAATTTTCTCAAGCAGGTTTTTCTTTCTGGTTAAAATTTTCCAGGCCTGATTTTCAGCGTTTTTAACAAATTTTTCAATTTCTTTGTCAATTTTAGCAGCAATTTTTTCAGAGTAGGTTCTTTTCTCAAATTCTCTTCCTAAAAAAGCTAATTCTTCTCTTTCACCGAAAGAAATAGGGCCAAGTGCTGACATGCCGTATTCTTTGACCAATTTTCCAGCCAATTGGGAAGCCTTTTCCAAATCATTGCTAGCTCCAGTAGTTATCTCGCCAAATCTTAATCTTTCAGCACAGTAGCCACCCAATAAAGTTGCCATTTCAGCCAAAAACTCTGATTTGGTTTTAATTTTTCTTTCTTCTTTCGGTGACTTTAAAGTATAGCCTGCTGCCAATCCTCGGGCAACAATGGAGATTTTTCTTATTGGTTCAGTCCCTGGTAAAAAAGAAGAAACCAGGGCATGACCTGCTTCATGATAGGCAGCAATTTCTTTTTCCTTTTTTGACAAAATATGGGATTTTCTTTCCGGTCCCAGCAAAACCTTCTCAATTGATTCCAGCATCTCTTCTTGAAAAACCTGATGCTTGTTTCTTCTGGCTGCCAAAATCGCTGCCTCATTAACCACATTGGCTAAATCAGCTCCGGAAAATCCCGGAGTTCTTTCTGCCACCTCTCTTAAATTAACATTCAAAGCCAATGGTTTTCCTCGACAGTGAATCTTCAAAATTTCTTCCCTTTCATTGATATCGGGTAAATCTAAGACAATTCTCCGGTCAAATCTTCCCGGCCGTAAAAGAGCAGGGTCCAAGTATTCCGGTCTATTGGTATTATGGAGGAGAATAGGAGATTCTCCACCAAAGAAAGCTTCATTCTCACAACCGCAAAAATCATAAACATAACCATTGTAAGGTAGACATTTCACCGACTTAACAATTGGTCTTTTAATATTCACTTTTCCTTTTTTAGGCTCTATTGGATTTTGAGTTTTTCCAAAACCTAAGCGATATGCTTTAGTTTCACTCAATGGTTTACCCTTTCCAATCCTTCTTCCCTCTTTGGCAGTATAAGAATCAATATAACTTTTGAAGCCATGCATTCTAAAAAGCCAATTCAATTCTAAAATTAACTGTCTATTTACTGAAACTACAGTTCCTTGTTGAGTTCTTTTATCGATAGAACCGTTGCCACCGATGTATCCCCTCAAAAACTCCTTGAAATAATCAAAAGGTGCCTCAAAAAGGAAAAAGGGCAATTTTTTATTTTTGGCTTCCTTACCACAAAATTTGGCAAAAAAATAGGTGAGGGGTGTAGAGTAGTAGATAATATTGACCGCACCCGGCGTCTGAAATTTTATATCGCTCGGTTTTAAATTGAAAATCTTTTTCATCAGGTTTTTAATATCTTCAATTTTTTCTTTCTCGTTTCGATTTAGGCAAAAATCAACTCCTTTTCTAGCATATCCTTCAGCAACATAATATCCGAAAAGACGCATCAAATCTGGAGTAACCCTAACTTTTTCAGGTAAAACATTTTTATGTTGATAATAATTTCTTGAAAGAACCCTTGGAAGAGAAAAATCATTTTGCCATCTTCTAATAGTACTTGGATCAACATCAAACATTCTTCCAAGAGAAGCTTTAGAAATTTGACCAGCGTGGGCTAAAGCATATTGATAAGCAAATTTAATCCCCTCGAATTTTTCAAAGGTTGGTTCCCCAACCGGAAGCTCTAAATTGAATTCTGGATTAAACTTATGAACCCTGATTTCTCTTTTTTCTTTGATTGATCGATTAACTTTGAAAGGAAGATCGACTAAAATATCTCCTGGTTTGAGATCCTTTACCGCTTTTGTTTTCAATCCCCATTGAGTTCTAACAAAAACTGAATGGTTATACGTAGCTTTTATTTTTCCACCAAGATATTCAATTTCATAAATTTCGCTTACCTTATGACGGTAAACCCCCTTCACTTTCTTAAAGGCACTGTTTCCAAAATAAATATTATTTTTAGAAACAGAACCTTTTCTCTCTTTTCTTTCAAACCCTAAAACCTCTAAATTATCTACAAATTTTTCAATTCTTTCTTCATCTCCCTGATAGTAAGGATCAATAATTTTTGAAATTGGTAAAAGTTTATATTCCCCATTCTTTTTTATTAGCACTGGCGTATCGCCTGTGACACTAGCTCCAAAAACCAGGACCTCTTCTTCGCGGCCAATTCCATCCATCTCAGATAATAATTGATTCAAGGTTTGTTCTCTTTCTTCGTGGCCCCCGGTTACTCCCACTCCTCTTACTTTTCCAATACTATCAATTTCATCAATGAAGATTATTGCCTTACCAGCCTTTCTGGCTTGCTCAAAGAGGCTTCGGATTCTTGCGCTTCCAACTCCTACAAAAAGTTCTATTACTTCACTTGCGCTAATTGAAAAGAAAGGGACATTAGCTGTGGAGGCGATTGCTTTGGCTAACAAAGTTTTTCCGGTACCCGGAGCTCCCATTAAAAGCACTCCTCTGGGAATTCTGGCCCCTATTTGTAAATATTTTTTGGGATTTTTTAGAAAATCAACAATTTCTTTCAGTTCTTCTTTTGCTTCTTTCAATCCGCCCACTTCGTTGAAAGTAACCTTCTCTTTTATTTTTCCTCCCGGTCCAAATAACTTGGCTTTGGCCCGGGTGAAATCAAAGACCTGCATGGCGTTTCCTTTTGCCTGCCGAAAAATCATAAAAAAGAAAAACCCAAAAATCAAAAAAGGAAGTAAAAACAACAAAGACATCAACCAGGACCAAACATCTTTTTGCTCAATTGTTTTAATTTCTACCGTCTTTAATTTTTCTTTGTCTACTCCGTAATTGAGCAATGACTGGGAAAGGGCGGTTTCCGGCTCTTTCATAGAAACAGCTTTTGTTTCGTCCTGATAAATTATTTCCAGTTTATTACCCAAAACGGTAATCTTTTTTATTTCATTCTGATTGATTTTTTCAACTACCTGGGTTAAAGACAATTCTTTTTTCTTTTCAAAGGGTTGATAAAATAAACTAAAAACCGCTGAAATAGCCAGAAAAATTAGTAAAATAACTAAAAAATTTTTTGCTAAAATTTTCATGGTAAATTAAAAATAACAAAAAATTCCAAAAAAATCAATTTCTTTGGAATGAAAATCCATAATTTACCGAGGTTAGACCTCAACTAATTTTAAGCTCAGACGGTGTTCTTGGGGACGAATTTCTAAAATTTGAAAATCGTATTTTTTACCGATTTTTAGTTTTTTTTCCATTTTGGCTTTTGTTCCAAATTCGGAAATGTGGCAAAGCCCCTGGATTTCCGGGCTTAATTGGACGAAAGCGCCGAAGGGATTAAATTTGATGACTTTTCCAGAAACAATATCTCCTTTTTTATATTTTTTTTCAATGTTCTGCCAGGGATCCTTTTTCAGGGCTTTTAAAGAGAGGGAAACTTTGTCACCGGAAATATCAATGATTTTTGCCTGAAGCACATCTCCGACCTTAACAATTTCTGTCGGGTCTTCAATAATTTTCCAGTCCAATTCGGAAATATGAATTAATCCTTCTAAATTTTCAGTACCAAAGCGAAAGAAGGCGCCAAAATCAGTAATGCCAGTGATTTCTCCCTCAACCAGGTCTCCCACTTTATAATTTTTCAAAATTTCCTTTACTTTATCTAATTCTTTTGCTTTTTCCGACAGGATAATTTGTTCTCCTTTGTGAGATAGGTCTAAAATTTTTACCTCAAGTGTTTTGCCAACAAATTTTTGCAGTTCTCTTAAAATCTTGCTGGTATCTCCTTTTTCCACTCGGGGATAGTGCTCGGGCAGTAATTGGGAGACTGGCAAAAAAGCTGGAATTCCCATCGCTTCAGTGAGTAGGCCGCCCTTATTTGCCCCTTTAATTTTAACTATAATTTTTTCTCCCTTCTCTTTTTTTTGCTTTAAGGCTTCCAGAGACAATTCCATTCCTGCCCGGCTGATTGATAATTCAATATAGCCTTCGTCATTCTCCAGATTGATTATCTTGGCAAAAAGGTTGTCGCCAATTTTTAAATCTTTAATTTTGTCTTTGGCTTCATAAAACTCTCTTCCGTAAATTATTCCCGTGCCGATTGGGCCCAAATCCAAAAACAATTTTCCTGATTCTTTAGCGATCACTTTTCCCTCAATAATCTCGCCAACTTTTCCTGGTTTTAATAAATTTTCATCCATATGTATTTTTATTAACACATATATTTTTATTAACACAATTTTTTGATTTTTTCAAAACCCCCTAATATGAAAAATTTGTTATTTTTTAATTTTGAGTTATAATAACTTTATGAATATATTTTGGCATGGACAATCTTGTTTTGAGATAATTACTACCCCGGCTAAAAATAGTCAGGTAAGAATTGTTATTGACCCTTTTTCTGGGGAGATTGGCTTAAGAGTTCCCAAATTGGAAGCCGATATTTTGTTAGTTTCTCATAGCCATTATGACCATAATAATATTAAGGCAGTTTCGCCACACACAAGTATTTTTCCACCTTTTTTGATTTCCGGTCCGGGCGAGTATGAAATAAAAAATGTTTTTATTCAAGGAATTGATTCTTGGCATGATAATTGCCGGGGTCAAGAAAGGGGTGAAAATACAATTTATACTATTGAGGCCGAAGATTTAAAATTGTGTCATTTAGGTGACTTGGGACAAAAAGAATTGACCGAGGAGCAACTGGAAAAAATTGCTGAAGTTGACATTTTAATGATTCCCATCGGTGGGACTTATACAATTTCAGCCAAAGAAGCCCTAAAAATAATGTCTCAGATTGAACCTAAAATCATCATTCCCATGCATTACTTTTTACCCAAATTAAAAATTAAACTTGACGGATTAGATAAATTTTTGAAATTATTGGGAATAAAATCAATCACGTCTGAAAATAAATTATCAATCAAGAAAAAAGACATTTCATCTGAAGAAGCCAAAATCATTGTTTTGAAACCCCGATGAATCTTTTAGAGAAATTGCGAAATTTACCAGAGAAGAAAAGGAAAATTATCTTAGAGATAGTGGTAATTTTTGTTGGGATTTTGCTTTCCGTTTTTTATATTAAAAATATTCAAGAAAAATTAAAAAATTTGAGCAGCGAAGAAATCAAAGAACAATTAAGAATACCGGAATTTCAAGAAAAATTAAAAGAATTGCCGAAAATAGAGATGCCAGAAATTGAAATTCCGGAAATTCCTGAAGAAGAATGGGAAAAAATAAAAGAAGGGTTAAGCGAAGAAGAAATCAAGGAGTTAGAAGAGATGTTGAAAAAAACTCAAGAATGATTTATATAGAAGTTTATTATGAGAAATAAATTAAAACAAGTAAATACTCAAATAGGGTTTATCAAGCCAAGAGAGATTACCGAAGAGATGAAAGAGTCTTACATTGATTATGCCATGTCAGTGATTATCTCCCGGGCCCTGCCTGATGTCAGAGATGGCTTAAAACCAGTTCACCGAAGGATTTTGTATACCATGTTGGAAGAGGGTTTAAGACACGATGCAAAATTTAGAAAATCAGCTACTATCGTCGGGAGTTGCTTAGGTCGTTATCACCCGCATGGCGATCAAGCAGTTTATGATGCTTTAGTTCGAATGGCCCAAGATTTCTCATTGAGGTATCCCTTAATTCAAGGCCAAGGAAATTTTGGAAGTATTGATGGGGATCCACCAAGTGCTATGCGCTATAGCGAAGCAAAGCTTTCAAAGATTGGTGAGGAAATGCTCAGAGATATTGAGAAAAATACAGTTGATTTTACTGATAATTACGATGGAACGAGGAAGGAACCCAAGGTGCTACCTTCTCCTTTGCCTCAACTTTTATTAAATGGTTCTTTGGGAATTGCCGTTGGTATGGCTACCAATATTCCTCCCCATAATTTATCCGAGGTTGTAGATGGTTTAATTTATTTAATTGACCATCCCAAAGCCACCACTGAAGATTTATTTAAGTTTATCAAAGGACCTGATTTTCCAACCGGGGGTATAATTTTTGACCAAAAGGCAATTATTGAGGCTTATTCGCAGGGAAAAGGACCAATTTTAATCCGGGGGAAAGCAGAAGTTATTGAACAAGAAAAGACTGGTCGGCAACAAATCATTATTTCAGAAATTCCTTTCCAGGTTCAAAAATCAGCTCTGGTGGAACAACTGGCTAATCTGGTTTCAGAAAAAAAGATAGAAGGAATTAAAGATATCAGGGATGAATCAGATAAAGAGGGGATGAGAATTGTCATTGATTTGCAAAGAGATGCCTATCCCCAGAAGATTTTGAACCGGCTTTATAAATTTTCTGATTTACAAAAAACTTTTCATTTAAACATGCTTGCCTTGACAGAAGGAATTCAGCCCAGGGTTTTAAATTTGCCGGATTTATTGAATTATTTTATTTCCCACCGGAAAGAAGTTGTTTTTAGGAAAACCAAATTTGAGCTAGAAAAAGCCAGAGAAAGAGCTCATATTTTAGAAGGATTACACCGTTGTCTATCCCGAATTGATGAGCTCATTCAAACCATAAAAAAATCGGAAAGCCGTCAAGACGCTCAGAAAAATTTAATCAAAAGATTTAAATTAACCCAAATTCAGGCCAATGCTATTTTGGAGACAAAATTATCTGCCCTAGCCAGGTTAGAAAGAAAAAAGATTGAGGATGAATTAAGAGAAATGCGTTCAAGAATCAAAGAATTGACAGCCATTTTAAAAAGCCCCCAAAAAATAAAAGAAGTAATAAAAAAGGAATTGCTCACCCTAAAAGAAAATTTTAGCGATGAAAGAAAGACAAAAGTTTTTGTCCAAAAAGTGGGCGAGATTGCTGAAGAAGACCTAATTCCTCAGGAACAAACAATCATTACCCTGACTCAAGGCGGCTACATCAAAAGAATAAAATCTTCTCAATACAAAATCCAAAAAAGAGGCGGCAAAGGAATTCTTGGTATGAAGACAATTGGCGAAGATATTGTTGAACATTTCTTGACTGCCAATACCCATGATAGCTTGTTCTTTTTTACCGATTCGGGAAAAGTTTTTAGAACACAGGTATTTGAAATTCCCGAAGGCACCAGGGTCCAAAAAGGCCGAGGGCTTTTAAATTTCTTAGAAATTTCTCCTCAGGAGAAAGTTTTATCTCTTTTTCCTCTTGGCAAAAAGGACATAGATGAGGGAATAAAGTATTTAATCATTGTTACCAAAAATGGTATAATTAAAAAAACCCCTTTGGCTGAATTTGAAAATATCAGACGGTCAGGTTTAATTGCCATTACTTTGAAAAAGGGAGATTTATTAAGAAGTGTCCAGAAAACAACCGGTGATAATGAAATAATTCTGGTTACCAAAAAGGGACAGGCCATCAGATTTAAAGAAAGAGAAATCAGGTCGATGGGCAGGCAGGCATCTGGAGTAAAGGGAATTAGATTGAGAAAAGAGGACGAAGTAATCGCCATGGACGTTGTTGATGTTAAACATCAACAGGCTGAAAAATTGTTGGTGGTGACAGAAAATGGTTATGGCAAGAGGACGAATTTAAAAGAATATCGGTTGCAGAGCAGGGGAGGGGCAGGGATAAAAACGGCTAAAGTAACCGAAAAAACTGGAAATTTAGTAACTTCAAAGGTTCTGACTTTAGAGAAAGACTTAATTGTTATTTCTCAAAAAGGTCAGGTCATTAGAACTGAAATTAAGTTAATTCCGACATTAAACAGGGCTACCCAGGGAGTGAGAATAATGAAATTGGAAAAAGGAGATAAAGTGGCTTCAGCAACCTGTATATAATATATGCCAGATTTCTTAAATCCTTCAGAAGTTTTAAAAAAATTGAAGCTCCGTAAAAATATGATTGCTGCCGATTTTGGCTGTGGTTCTGGTGGCTGGACAATACCTTTAGCAAAAATCTTGAAAGAAGGCAAGGTTTATGCTATAGATATCTTAGAAGAACCCTTATCAGCTCTGAGAACCAAAGTAAAAATAGAGAAACTTTTTAATATTGAAATCCGAAAAGCTAATTTGGAAAAAGGAACCACCTTACTATCTGATTCTTGTGATTTGATTTTAATGACCAATTTATTATTTGAATGTGAAGACAAGAAACAGGTTTTAGAAGAAGGAAAAAGGATTTTAAAACCCGGGGGAGAAATTTTAGTGGTAGACTGGATAAAAGACAATCCTTTAACTCCAGAAATAGAGTGGGTTGACTTTGAGGAAATAAAGAAAATAGCCGAAGAACTTAATTTAAAATTAGAAAAAGAATTTGAAGCCGGTGCTTATCATTACGGATTAATATTTAAGAAAGAATGAAAAAAATCACTCAAAAGTGGTTAGAATATGCAAAAGGTGATTTAGAAGGAGCCGAGATATTATTCAAATCAGCTAAAACTCAGTGGACATATCAACTCTCTGTTTTACATTGCCATCAAGCCGTTGAGAAGATTTTAAAAGCAGTCATTGTTGCAAAGGGAAAAGAGATTAAAAAAATTCATGATTTAATTCCATTGCTTCGAGATAGTGAGCTTGATTTACCGAGAGAGTTTCAAGAATATATTGATAAATTAAATCCCCATTATCAACCAATCCGCTATCCCGATATTCCTTACAAAGGACCAATTTTAAAGTATAATCGGGAAATAGCTCAAGAATATTTAAAGAAAACCAAAGAAATATTTTCATGGATAGAAAAAAAATTAATGTCAAAAAATTAATAAAAGAGTATTTAAAATGTTTTCCTAAAAATGTTAAAGTTGAAGGCGTATTTTTGTTTGGCAGTTATGCTACCGGGAAAATTCGCAGAGATAGCGATGTTGATATAATAGTAATCTCTCCAGATTTCAAAAAAATAAGTTTTATTAAAAGATTAGAATTACTTTCCCAGCTTCGTCAGAGCGAAATTACCCGTTCGGTTCCAATGGACATTTTGGGCTACACGCCAGAGGAATTTGCGGAAATTGACAAAGAATCAATTGTTATGCGCCAGGCAAAAAAAGAGGGGAAAATGGTCTACCAGCCTTAAGAACTTGAAGCTGGACTTTACCACCGGGTTTGATATTTACTAAATAATAATCTATAATAATTAAATGCAAAAAGGATTACCATTTTTAATTTTTCTTGGTTTAGCTTTACCATTGTCAGTTTTAGCTATTACCCTTCCAAATCCTGTAGAAGCAAAGACTTTTGGGGAACTGATTAATAATATTATAAATTTCATTTTTAATATTGCTTTGGCTATAGTCCCTCTAATGATAGTTATTGCCGGATTTTACTTTGTGACGGCGGGAGGAGACCCGGAGCAAATTAAAAAAGCAAAAGATTTAATTTTTTATACAGTCGTCGGTTTTATTATTATTCTTTTAGCCAGAGGAGTCATTGAATTGTTAAAACAAACTTTGACAATAAAAACAATAAAATAAAATTAAATTAAAAGGTCGACAAGGGTTAAAAAAAGTTAAAAAATAAAAATATGAAAAAAATTCTATCAGTTCTAATTTTATCAGCTCTACTGTTACCCACCGCAATGGCGACGGCCCAACAAGTATATACGTTGTCTGGAGATCTCGACGAGGTTATTAAAAAAATTACTAATGTGCTTTTCTCTCTCTTAGTAGCAATATCTGTAATTTTGTTTGTTTATGCTGGTATTTTATTTACTACATCTGCTGGTGACGCAGAAATGGTGGAAAAAGCAAAAAATGTACTTTTTTATGCGATAGTAGGATTGGTAATTGCTTTATTAGCTAAAGCTCTCCAGTCCTTTTTAATAAAGATGATTTAAATAAAGATAATTCCCTGATAGCAAAAAAAGAAGCGATACCAAAGGATGTGAAAGTGTAGAAGGTCGTTGAAGACTTCGTTTACATCTGCCCGAACGAAGCAAAGGGCGTGAGATGAACGGAGTTCAGGGAGTCCGCTCTCGCTTTGCTCGAGCGTCTAATTTCTACAGCCGGTTTTTACCTAAAAAAGTTTCTCAAAATCAACCCCGAGAGCTCTTTTGGGGTTGATTTTTTTATTAAAAGAGATAAAATAATTAAGTCAAACTGGCACAATAGAAAACGCTCATAATTTTTATGGCCAAACCAAGTAAACTTATTTCTACTAATTGAGAAAATTTGAAAAAACAAGACCATACTTTGCGGACGTGGTGAAACTGGAAAACACGTAGGACTTAGGATCCTATGGCCAAAGCCTTGTGGGTTCGAGCCCCACCGTCCGCACTATATTGAAAATAGTTCAAATGCATTTCCAGACTGTCCGAAAACTACCTAAACTACTTAGATTTTGTTAACAACTATGTAGATAATTAAAATTCTTGAACTTATTTTAGAATTTTAATTCTTCAGAGAACGGAAAAATCTGAGTTTCTGGACAGTCTGTATGTGCGCGATTAATAGCAAGAGTTGTTTAACTAAAATTTTATGGCGGAAATTTTTTGGTATAATTTAACGATAGAGGAGGTGGCTAAATTGCAAAGAACTGACTTAAACGAAGGCTTGTCAGTACAAGAGGTAAAGCTTCGACAAAGAGAATTTGGTAAAAATAAACTTCCTGAGGAAAAACCTTTATCAGGCTTAAGAATATTTTTGGAACAATTTAGAAGCCCTTTGATTTATATTTTGGTTATTGCTGGAATTATCACTTTAATTTTAAGAGATTTTAGCGACGCCATTGTTATTTTTGGCGCTGTTTTTTTAAATACGATTGTTGGATTTATTCAAGAAAATAAAGCCAGCCAGACCTTAAGTGCTTTAAAAAAAGTAGTTAAACACGAAGCTGAAGTTTTAAGAGAAGGAAATTTAAAAATTGTTGATTCAGAGGAGTTAGTTGCCGGGGACATTATTATTTTGAATCCTGGAGATAAGGTCCCAGCTGATGGAAGAATTATTGAATGCCATGAATTGAAGATAAATGAAATGGCATTAACCGGTGAATGGCTTTCGGCAAAGAAAAAGTCTAGGGTTTTACCAAAAGAAACAATATTGGCTGACCGAGATAATATGGTTTATATGGGCACAATTGTTGAAGACGGAAAAGGAAAAGCAATAATTACTGAAACTGGTATAAATACTGAACTTGGAAAAGTGGCCTTAATGGTTAGGGAGACAAGAGAGGAAAAAACTCCTTATCAAAAAAAATTGTCCCATTTTTCAAAAATTGTTGGAATAATTATTGGAGTAATTTGTTTTGGAATTTTTATTGTCGGGATAGCTACTGGAAAAGAATTTATAGAAATGTTTACAACCACCATAGCAGTGGCAGTAGCTGCTATTCCCGAAGGATTACCAATTGCAATAACAGTAATTCTGACTTTGGGAATGGAAAGGATTTTAAAAAAGAAAGGGTTGGTTAGAAGGTTAGCCTCAAGCGAAACTCTTGGCAGCACTTCAGTAATTTGTAGCGATAAAACAGCTACTTTAACTGAAGGAAGAATGAAAGTAGATGAAGTAATAGGAGATAAATTTCTAACATTAAAAGCAGCGGTTTTAACTTCCGAGGCCTTTATTGAAAATCCAGATGAGCCAAAAGAAAAATGGATTTTAAGAGGAAGACCAACTGATAAAGCACTTTTGGAAGCTGGAATTGAAATAGGGATTAATCAAAAGAAAGAGTTTGAAAAGAAAAAAATTGCTGAATGTCCTTTTAATCCAATAAATAAATTTGCAGCTGCCTTATATAGGGAAAATGGAAAGCAAATTTTATATGTCTGCGGAGCTCCGGAAAAAATTTTAGAACTTTCTAAATTAGAAAAGATAGAAAAAGAAAATTGGGAAAAGAAATTAGAAGACTTGACTCAAAAAGGATTAAGAGTTGTAGCTTGTGCTTCCAAAACCCTACCAATTATGAATTTAAACGAATTGCGAATAGACTACAACCCACTCACTGCATCCTCGCAAATTTTGCTTGGACCTCTTGAAATAAAAGATTTAATTTTTGCTGGTTTTATTACTTTAAAGGATCCAATTAGACCGGAAGTGAAAGAGGCAATGAAAGTTTGTCGTCAAGCCGGGATGAGGCCAATTATTGTGACTGGCGACCATAAATTAACAGCAAAAGCAGTGGCTGAGGAATTAGGTTTTAAAATAAAAGAGGAAAACATTTTAGAAGGAAAAGATTTAGATAAACTATCTGATGAGGATTTTGAGAAAATTTTAGATAAAATTCAAATTTATGCCAGGGTAGAACCAAAACACAAAATGAGAATTATTTCTGCCTGGCAAAAGATGGGAAAGGTGGTGGCTATGACTGGTGATGGTATAAATGATGCCCCGGCTCTAAAAAGAGCAGATATTGGAGTGGCTTTGGGTTCTGGAACAGAAGTGGCTAAAGAGACCTCAGATTTGATTTTGCTTAATGATAGTTTTTCAATTATTGTAGCGGCAGTAGAAGAGGGAAGAGTAATTTTGGATAATATTAGAAAAGTTATTACCTATTTATTCTCTGATACTTTTACTGAAATAATTTTGATTGGAGTAAGTGTTTTAGTAGGGATTCCTCTACCAATTACGGCTGTTCAAATTTTATGGGTAAATTTAATCGAAGATGGCTTACCTAATATAGCTTTAGCTTTTGAACCAAAAGAAAAAGACGTAATGGTTCAAAAACCAGCAGGCCATGAAGCTCCTTTACTTACAAGAGAGATGAAAGTAATAATTTTTATCATTGGTTTAGTTACTGATTTAATACTTTTATCAATATTTTTTTGGCTACTCAATCAAAATTATCCAATAGAATATTTAAGGACAATGATTTTTGTCATGCTTGGAATTGACTCAATTGCCTATGTATTTTGCTGTAAAAGCCTAAGGAAAAATCTTTGGCAGATTAATATTTTCTCCAATAGGCTTCTGATAATAGGGTGGGTAGTGGGAATAATTGCTCTTTTGGCAGCAGTTTATCTCAGACCTTTAAATATTTTATTAAAAACAGTTCCCTTACGTTTGTCGAGTTGGGGAATAATTCTTGGGTTAGGAATAATAAATGTCATTTTAATTGAAGCTACCAAGTGGTATTACCTAAGAAAACCCCATGCCAAGGCTTGATATTTTAAGGTGAAATCATTTACGACCTACCCCAAATATGAATAATTTTAAAACACTTGTTTACGCAATTTCTACTCTTTCTGGCACCATTATCGGCGTTGGGCTTTTTGGCTTACCTTATGTCACTCTTAAAGTTGGATTTTGGGTCATTTTGGGCTATTTTTTGGTTTTAGGAACTTTAGTAATTATGGTCCATCAATTTTTTGGGGAATTGGCATTAAAAACCCCGAATTTTAAAAGATTGCCTGGTTTTGCTAAAATCTATCTTGGCAAGCCAGGTCAAATTGTAGCCTACATTTCAACAATTCTGAGTCTTTTTGGTGCTCTTTTGGCTTATCTAATCGTTGGTGGAGAATTCTTTAGTGAATTGTTATCACCTTTTTTTGACGGAAGCTCTTTGCTTTACACTCTTTTTTATTTTATTATTGGAGCCGCTTTGATTTTTTTTGGAATAAAACCCATTGCCAAAGTGGAATTTTGGGGACTGGTTTTATTTTTTATCATCTTGTTTGTCATATTTTTTCGAAGTCAGCCCTTTATAGCAACCGAAAACCTTTTTCCGCTTCCCGATTGGTCGGCATTGTTTTTGCCTTACGGAGTAATCCTTTTTTCATTATGGGGAGCAGCTTTGATTCCGGAAGTAGAAGAAATGCTGGGAAATCAAAAGAAAATGCTTTTAAAAATCATTACCATTGCCATTTTTATTTCCGCAGTTGTCTATCTTTTCTTTATTTATCTGGTTTTAGGAATTAGCGGGCCTCAAACAACCGAAACCGCCTTACCCGGCTTAAGAGCTATTCTAGGAGATGGAATTGTTTCTTTAGCCCTTCTCTTTGGACTTCTAACAACCTTCACTTCTTTTATCACCCTAGGGCTAACCTTAAAGAAAGTTTTCTGGTATGATTTAAAAATGAATAAAAATTTAGCTTTTGCCATTACTTGTTTTTTTCCTCTAATTCTTTTTTTAATCGGAGTTAAACAATTTATTCCAGTTATTTCTTTTGTTGGGGCAATCATGTTGGGAATTGATGGAATTTTAATTTTATTAATGTACCAGAAAATTAAACCCGAAAGAAAATTTTTAGTTTTACCTTTAGTCCTGATATTTCTAGGAGGAATTATTTACGAGATAATATACTAAAATTGTAAAAGAACCTTATTAAGCATTAAGTTTAATATACCTTCTTTCTCAAATCTTTCTACCCAGAATTTAACCCTTTGTCTCTTGGTAGCATATTCTCTAGCTACCTGAGAGTAATTCCTAATCTGATAATATCTTTGAATCATTCTTTGCCTGATGAGTTCTGGATGCTTGCTATTTCTGATTAACATAGAATAGGGTATATTAGACATAGAGAGTGCGAGAAGTTAATGGTTTTAATAATTTTTGACCATTTTCTTTAATTCTCGGCCTCTCTTTGAATTTAGCCAATGGATAACTCTCAACTGTACCCTATGTACCTGACGAGTACGCAATAAAAGGATTTGACTTTTATAATGATTCTCGTTAAAGTATAAACACTACGCCAAGCAGACATTCTACCTTGAAGTGCAACATTTTGAATCTAAAACTTTTAAGAGGAAGGAGATGATGGTACAAAGAAATTGACTTTATTGGGTTGGTTTCTGAATAGACCAGCTTAATAAACTTTTATTTACTAGGTGGTGCACTTCAAAAGCAAATTTCAGAGCAGGTTAAAATCTTATTTTCTAATAGCACTTTTAAAAAAAATTTATAGAGAAAGGTTAATCCTTACTACTTGGCAATAGGCAGCGCCTTGGGTACCTCTTAATTTAATAAAGCGGTATTCAGAGTGCTGCTTAGGTGCTGAGTAGTCTAAAGAGAAAAAATGAAAGGAGGAAAGAAAATGAAAGATGTTGATAATCTTTCTCGGATTAAAGAGAGCGAGATAAAAGATTTATCCGTTTTACTTGACAACAACGAGAGAGATAAATGGATGAAAGCTTGGTTAGCAATTGCTGATCAGCTTTTCCCAAAGGAAGATTGTAAATACTACGGCTCAATTATTGATCAATTTATGACTCCCTTAATGGAGGCCGATATTCCTTGGAAGAAATCTCCTTTTGAGCAACTTATGAAGTTTCTTTGCAAAACAGATGAAATAAAAATTTACAGGCTTGTCAGGAAGGACCTCTACTATATTGTATATATTGTAAGGTTCCCAGCAAAATATGAAAGTAGTCCTCAATACTGTGTTCTTGGAAGGAGGAAAGAATATAATTTGACAGCAAAAGACGTAGTCCAAATCCTTCTTGACTGCTGGTACTCTTCCGTGAGATTCTCTCCGCTTGATTCTTCCATAAATAGGGATAAAGCGAAGGAAGCAAAGGACCTCCTTCTCAAACAACTCCAGCTAGAGATATTAGCGAGAGAGAGATTAGTAAGTATGAAAAGATAGCTCTGGCTCGGTCAAGTTAAGCCTCATGGGTAAGCACCACCATTGAGGCTTTTTTATTTTGAAAGAGCTTGTTTTTTGTTCAAATTTTGTTATTCTATCTTTAGATAGGAATTTTTTTTGATGTCAAAATAAATTTTTCGTTCAAAATAGGTGTGACTATTCTTAATTATTGTCAACCTTAAAGAACGGTCGAAAAATTAGTTAAATTTCTACTATCTGGTATGTCCCAAAAAGCCAGGGTTCACATTTTTGTTTCCGGACTCGTTCAAGGGGTTTTCTTCAGGTCAGAAACTAGGGCCAGGGCCGAGGAACTTGGTCTTTTTGGTTGGGTGAGAAATTTAGAAAATGGGAAAGTGGAGATATTGGCTGAAGGAGAAAAAGAAAAATTGGAGAAGTTGGTTGAGTGGACAAAGAAAGGCCCGGCTTCGGCCAGGGTTAACGGACTTGATGTGGAATGGCAAGAATATAAAGGCGAATTCAGCCAATTTGAGATAAGGTATGATTGAATTTAAAATCCTTAAAAAATCAAAAAAGAGTCAGGCAAGATTGGGGATACTTAAGACTGAACATGGCATTGTTGAAACACCATGTCAGGTTTCGGTAGCCACTCAGGCAGTTGTTAAAACTTTAACTTTCGAAGAAGTAAAAGAAACCAAAAGTCAAATTTTAATTTGCAACAGTCTTTATTTACATTTGAAACCGGGCGAAGATTTAATCAAAAAATCAGGCGGCCTTCATCAATTTACAAATTGGTCAGGACCTTTGATGACCGATTCCGGCGGTTTTCAAATTTTCAGTTTGGGATTTGGCAAGGATTTTGGCATTGGGAAAATTTTGCAAGAAAGAATTAATTCTGAGATAAAATTAGGCCAGCAACCGAAGTTATTAAAAGTTACTGATAGGGGAGTATTTTTTCGCTCTTTTCTTGATGGCAAAAAATTATTTTTAGGTCCTGAAGAATCAATAAAGATTCAAGAAAAATTGGGAGCCGACATTATTTTTGCTTTTGACGAATGCACTTCACCTCTTGCTGATTATCAATACACGAAAAAATCCTTAGAGAGAACTCATAAATGGGCGGTTCGCTGTTTAGATTCCAAAAAATCAGACCAGGCTCTTTTTGGTATCGTTCAAGGCGGCCGGTTTAAAGATTTAAGAATTAAAAGCGCAAAATTTATAGGGAGTTTGCCTTTTGATGGTTTTGGCATTGGTGGAGAATTCGGCGACAATAAAAAGAAAATGCTCCAGATGTTAAACTGGGTGATAAAAGAATTGCCAGAAGAAAAACCAAAACATCTTTTGGGTATTGGCTATTTGGAAGATATTCCAAAAATTATTAAAAGGGGAGTGGATTTGTTTGACTGCAACGTTTCTACTCATTACGCCAGAAGAGGAATCGTTTTTAGTTCTGAAGGAAAGCTGAATATGGGTCAGGCAAAATTTTTAAATGATAAAGCTCCACTTGATAGAAAATGTTCCTGTTTTGTCTGTCAGAACTATAAAAGAAATTACATTTCTCATCTTTTCCGGGCTAAAGAAATTACTGCTTTAAAATTATTAACCTTCCACAATCTTTATTTTTTTAACACTTTCGTAGAAAAAATAAGAAAAAGAATAAAAAATGGAAGAAGCGGAATTTGAAAAATTGGTTAAAGAATCCATTTTGGAATTGCCAGAAAGAATTCGTCAGAAAATAGATAATTGCGCTCTTTGCATCGAGAAAAGACCGAGCACAGAACAACTGAGGAAAACTGGCATAAGATACGGTGGGCTTTTACTCGGTCTCTATGAAGGTGTTCCTCAGACAAAATGGGGTAGAGGTTTTGGTATGATATTGCCAGATAAAATCACTATTTTTCAGGAATCAATTGAAAAATTCGCCAGAACTCC
>JASEJL010000002.1:18613-29718 GCA_030016465.1 Patescibacteria group bacterium
TCAAAATGGTTTGAGCATTTCAAAAAAGAAAATTTAGAAAAGATTTTACTTGAAAATAATATTCAATATCTTCATTTTGAAAAATTAGGTGGCTACCGGACCGGCGGCTATGAAGAATACACAAAGACCAAAGAATTTAAAGAAGCCCTAAAAGAATTAATCAAAATTTCGAAATCAAAACCCATGGTGATTATTTGTGCCGAAAGGTTACCTTGGAAATGTCATAGGGTTTATATTGGAAGACAATTAGAAAGAAAAGAGATTGAAGTAATTCATATCATCGAAAAAGACCGCCTTTGGCAACCCAAAAAGGAACCAAAAGAAATAAAACCAATATGTCAAAAAAGCCATTAAAAAAAACTCAGAAAGGAAAGAGAAGATGGAGTTTGGCTTATCATTTGGAACATCGCCGAGTAGAAGGAAAACAGCGGAAAAAACCAGGCATTGAAAAAAGATTTAAATAATATGACCCAAATCTTTATTATTTTATTTTTTCTTGTCTATTTTCTTTCCTTTTTATTGGGAATACTAATTTTTTACCATTTTCGCCGATTTCCTCCACCAGTTGATTTGAAAACAAAAAAAGTAACCTTCTTTTTATTTGTTGGTTTAATTATCTTTTTCTTTTTAAGTTTATTTTCTTTCTTGTTTATTGGCTAATATGTTAAAACTCAATCCCGGTGAAAGAATTCACCTCATTAAAAGACGTCATTGGCTAATATTAAAACTTCAGCTGTTTCCCTTTGTCTTGATTGCTTTGTTAACTCTTTTTGCTATTTTAATTTTATTTTTCAAAGAGATTACCTGGCCTCAATTTTTGATTGGAAAATTCCCCCAACTTTTAGAATTTAGGTTAAAATTCATTTTAATTTTCTTTCTCTCTCTGCTTTTGCCGGTTTTATGGACAGTGATTTTTCTAATTATCACTTACTATTACCTCACTTATTGGGTGGTGACCAATCAACGAACAATCTATGTTAAATTAGACGGTCTTTTCAACATAAGTTATTCCAGTGTTTTTCATGATAGAATTCAAGATGTTGTTGTTTCAATTAAGGGGATACTTCCGTCTATTTTTCGTTTTGGTAACCTTCAAATTCAGACAGCTGGCGAAATGGGCCAATTTGTCTTTGATAGTATTCCCGAACCCGAGATAGTAAAACAAGTCATTTTTGAAGCCCAAAAGGATTATTTAAGGGAGTTAAAAAAAATATGATTAAAGAAGTTTTTAAAAAAGGAGGTCAAAAAGAGCCATTTAATTTAAACAAGATTAAGAAATCTCTCATTTCAGTAGTAGAGAAAACCGATCTCCCTCAGGCAGAGAAAAATGAGATTGTTGAAAAGGTGACTGAAAGAGTTTTGAAATTTTTAGAAGACAAAAAGGAAGCTTTTACGGCTGAAATTGAAGCTGAAATTCTCTTGGAATTGGAAAAATTAGCTCCTTCAGCTGTCCAAATTTGGCGAGAATATCGCTATCAAAAATATTTGAGCAGAAAACAATAAAAGAAAATTATGGAACAATTTTTGGCTCAAAATCAATGGGTTATTCTACTGCTCATTATTTGGGTTTTACCCTGGACGCCACCCGCCCGCCACCCCCGGCTGGCTTTATGGAAGGCGGCTAAAAACAATCATAAGTGGTGGTTTGTTGCTCTGCTTGTCATTAATACTTTAGCCATTTTGGAAATTCTTTATATCTTTATTTTTAACAAAAGAAGGTCAACCAATCCCGAGAGCTTCAAAAGTAGACGCCCTTTATGGGGGTTTTACTTTTGATTTCTCATTGGTTTCGCTTTTTTCGCAGGGTAGGCAAAATCCCTCAAAAATGCTAAAAATAATCAGTTTTATTAGAAAAATGAAACTCAAAAACCTTCCTAAAATTGAACGTCCTCGGGAGAAACTCATTACCAGAGGCCCACAAAATCTTAAAGATGAGGAGCTTTTAGCTATTCTTTTAAGAACTGGCCGAAAAGGAAAAAACGTTTTAGAGTTAGCAAAGCAAATTTTAAGAAAATATTCCAAAAAGCGGTTTTTGAAAATGAACTACGAAGATTTGGTAAAAATCAAAGGGATAGATTCAGCCAAAGCTTGCACCATTTTAGCTGCTCAAGAATTAGTTAAAAGAGCTTTGGAAGTAGGGGAGGAAACTTTGCCTACCATTAAATCTATCAAAGACGTCATTGCCCAAACCAGTTATTTACGTGATAAAACTCGGGAACATTTAGCCGCCCTTTATCTCAATGCCAGAAATGAATTAGTTTTCAAAAAACATATTTTTGTTGGCACTCTTGACGCCAACATCGCCCATCCCCGGGAAATCTTCGAACACGCTTTAGTCAATCATGCCAGTTCCGTAATTTTAGTCCACAACCATCCCTCCGGCGATCCCGAACCTTCCAAAGCCGACTTAGAAATCACCAAAAGAATAGTCGAAGCCGGCAAAATAATGGGTATAGATGTCTTAGACCACGTGATAATAACTAAAAATAAAGTTTTTAGCTTCAAAGAGAAAAAGTTAATTTAACAAACTTTTTTGACAAAGCATTTGATGTACGCTATAATGAACATAATAAAGGTCGCCAATAATGAAAATTAAAATTAAGTATGATTAAAAAAATTGAAACAATTCTACCGGCCACTGAGGCCAGAAAAAAATTCTTTAAGATCTTAGAAGAAGTAAAAAAACCTGCGCGAGTTTACACCATTACCCTTGACGGAAAACCGAAAGCGGTTATTTTGTCTGCCGAGGAATACGAGGCTTGGCGAGAAACCATTGAAATTATGAGTAATCCGGAAATTGTTAAAGATTTAAAAGAAGCAGAAAAAGACTTCAAAGCAGGTCGTTATCTGCCATTAGAAGAAGTTTTAAAAGAAGAGGGATATTTAGTTAGGGAAGCGCCAAAGAAAAAATATGTACCACGTTCTCATCAGAAACAGGGCAAGAAAAAATCTCACTAAGATTCCTCAATTATTTCGTCAGCGAATCATCACTGGCTTAATTAGATTAAGAAACGATCCTTATTTAGGCGAGCCACTTTTGGGCCAGTGGAAAGGTAAATACTTTCTTCATATTCATCCTTATAGAGTGATTTACGAAGTTTACGAGAAAATAAAAGTCATCTATGTTATACGAATTGACCACCGTGGCGCGCCTACAAAGCAAAAACCTAATTTAAACCATGCCCACACCATTTTACAAAGAAAAAGAAGAGAAAAAATTACAATATCTTGACACTAAAACCTTAGAAAGCTGGTTAAAGAGTGCGGCTGATTTATTGCGGGGAAGTGCTGAGGGGATGAAATATATTATTACCTTACTTTTTTACAAAAGAATTTGCGATGTCTATGATGATGAGGTCGAGGAAGTTAAGAGGGAGACGGGACTTTCTGAAGAGAGACAGCTGAAATTAATTGTGAAAGAAGGAGAATTGACTCGATTTTTTATTCCGAAAGAAACCCATTTTGATGAGGTGCGAAAAACAACAGTAAATCTTGGCCAAAGGTTAACCGAGGCCTTAATTAAAATCGCCAAAGAAAATGAAAAACTTCGAGGAGTAATTGATAATATTGATTTTAATGCAACAGTCTCCAGTCATGGCGAGAGAGTGCGAGTAATTTCCGATGACAAGATTGCAAAATTATTAGAGGTTTTTAGTCAATATAAAATTGGACTGAAAAATGCTGAACCCGATGTTTTAGGTCGAGCTTATGAGTATCTAATTCGGCTTTATGCTCAGGGGCAGGGAAAAACTGCCGGCGAACTTTACACACCGAGAGAAGTTGCTTTTTTGATGGCTTATTGTTTGGACGCCGAAGAAGGAGAAGAAATTTATGATCCTGCTTGTGGTTCGGGCGGACTTTTAATTAAAAACCATCTTGTTTTGAAAGAGAAAAAAGAAAAATTAAATGAGGAAATCAAAAGGCCTCTTAAACTTTATGGTCAAGAGATAATTCCGACTTCTTATGCTATAGCTAAAATGAATATGTTTATTCATAACATTGAGGAAACCGATATCAGATTAGGCGACACTCTTTTAAATCCAGCTTTTATTGAGAATAACCGATTAAAAACCTTTGATAAGGTAGTGGCTAATCCAATGTGGAATCAAAAAGGTTATGATGATAATTTTTATGATTCTGATCAATATGAGAGATTTGCCTTTGGCTATCCGACGTCAAGCTCGGCTGACTGGGGTTGGGTTCAGCATATGTTTACTTCCCTAAAACCAAAGGGGAAAATGGCAGTAGTTTTAGACACCGGTTCAGTTTCTCGAGGAAGTGGAGAAAGACAAGATCGAGAAAAATCTATTCGCCAAAAATTTGTTGAAAAAGATTTAATTGAATGTGTAATTCTATTACCAGAAAATCTCTTTTATAACACCGGTGCGCCAGGAATTATAATGTTTATCTCTAAAAATAAACCAAAAGAAAGAAAAGGCAAAATTTTACTTATCAATGCCTCAAAAGAATTCCAAAAAGGAAAACCAAAAAACTTTTTGGGAGAGGAGAATATAAAGAAAATCACCGATATTTATCACAAATTTAAAGAGATCGAAGGATTAAGCAAAATTATTACTCTTCAAGACGCCGCCGAAGCCGATTATAATTTATCGCCATCGCGATTTGTGAGTATTATTGAGGAAGAAGAACATAGGCCAATGGAGGAAATTACTAAAGAATTAAAACAGATTGAAAAAGAAAAACAAAAAGTCGAAGAGAAAATAAAAGGAATTCTTAGAAAATTAGGTAATTGAACTGAACTATGATCAAAAAATTAATTATTGAAAACTTCCGTTCTATTAAAAAGGTAGAAATTAACTTAGGCCCAATGAATGCTTTTATCGGTCCGAATAATGCCGGCAAGTCAAATATTATGAAAGCATTAAATTTAATCCTTGGAGAAAATTATCCATCAGTGCGTTCCTTTGAAGAAAACGATTTTTATAATTACGATAAATCGAATCCAATTAAGATAGTAACTATATTTTCTTCGGGATTAAGCTCCAATTATAAAGTTTGGGGATTCCAATTAACTTTTAATGGTAATGATTGTGAATATGTTGCGGTCGATAATAATGGTAATATTCTTACTTATCCAGGAGGAAAAGAAGTTCGAGTTTCTAATGAGATGAGAAACGAAGTAGCTTTAATGTATCTAGGGCTTAATCGCCAAGCAGAGCAGCAAATTAGACCAACTCAATGGACATTATATGGAAAATTATTGAGACATATTGAAAAACAGATAAACCAATCGAAAAAAGAAAATTTCAGAAAAGGCATACAAAATGCATATGATTCTAACATCTATCCCGATCTACAGGAAATGGAAAATAGTTTAAAAGACCATGTAAAAGAACAAACCGGATTAGATTTACATTTGCGTTTATCAATCTTAGACCCAATAGAAACTATTAAAAACCTCAGGCCTTATTTTCAAGAGGCACAAACATCTCAAGAATTCGATGCCGAAGATATGGGGACGGGCACTCAAAGTGCCTTAGCAGTTGCAATTGCTCGTGCCTATGCAAAGATTATCCGACAGTCTTTGGGAATGGCAATTGAAGAACCAGAACTTTATCTTCATCCACATGGGTGCCGGCATTTTTACAAACTTCTTAAAAAATTGTCAGAGAATGGAATTCAAATTATATATACCACACACGAAAGGTCTTTCGTAGATCTAGCTAATTTTCAAAGTATTCACCTGATTAGAAAAGAATTTGGTAAAACAGAAGTTTATTCTGGGACCGGAAAAAAAATTTCAGATGAAAACGAAACCAAACTGGTTTCTAAATTCGATGAAGATATAAATGAAGTATTCTTTGCTCACAATGTTATTTTAACAGAGGGATTTGATGATGAAATTGCTTGTCGGATAGCCTTGCAGAAACTTGGCATTGAATTAGATAAAGATAATATCTCTGTTACGGAATGCGGAAGTAATACAGCAATCAAACCAATAAGTGAAGTATTGAAGATCTTCAAAATCCCAACTTATGCTTTATTAGATGAAGATCCGGGGAATTCTAAAACTCAAAGAATTATTTTAGAATTAAAATCTTTTTTGGGTGAGGATAAAATTTTTCTTCAACAACCAAATCTTGAAGGTATTTTTGGTTTAGACAGAAAACTTAGCAAGACTGAGGCGCTTAGATTTTTCCCTAAATGGTTTGAACAAAATGATGTGCCAGAAATATATAAAAATGTAGAGAAGAGGCTAAAAGTTCAAAAATCAAAATGCAAAAGTTAAAATTACAAGTTAAAAATGGGTAAAGATTATAATGAAAAAACTGAATATCTCAGAATAGACGAAAAAGAAAACGCAATAGATTCATTACATAGAGCAGTTGAATTTTTAAAAAATACGAAAACTAATCTTTATGATTGGAAGTGGTTTATTATTGCAATTCATCATGCGACACATTGTTTTATGTTAGTAGCTCTTCAAAATACCGATTTATCAGGAATATGGAAAGAACCAGAGATTAGAAAAGAAAATGGTTTAATTGATTTATTTAATTCCAAGAATAGATTAATAACTTTTATGGAGGCTTTTGAACGCATTCAAGACCATAAACGAATGGCTGGTTATGTATCCGCAAAACCATTTCAAGCAGAACCTTACCATAAAAATTCGATGAAACATTTAAATAATCAATTGAGAAATAAATTTATTCACTATAAACCAATGGGATGGTCAATTCATAATCAATATTTTAAAGATATTGTTGAGCCGATTTTAGAAATAATTGAATTTTTAGTTTTTGAAAGTGGGAGATGTCATTTTGTAGAAGAACAGCAAAATCAAATAAAATCTGATTTGGACCAACTACGAGGTTTATTGAAAGATTATGCAGAATAGATCACTTTGGCCAACAAAAAAATTAGGAGAGATTTGTCAGATTAGAACAGGTAAAAAAGATGTTGATGAAGGTAACCCAGAAGGGGGATACCCATTTTTTACTTGTTCTCGAGAAATTACTTATAGCGATACTTACTCATTCGATACAGAAGCAATTCTTGTTGCTGGTAATGGCGACGTTGGAAATACAAAAATTTATAAGGGGAAATTTGAAGCTTATCAAAGAACTTATGTTTTAGATCATTTTAAAGCCGACATTAAATATATCTATTATTATTTGGTAGCAAGATTGAAACAAATTTTAGCGAGAAGTAAATCTGGCTCAACAATGCCTTATATTCGAAAAGGCGACTTGGAAACCTTTGAAATTTCTATCCCAGAAGATCCGAAAGAACAACAAAAGATTGTTTATATTTTAGATAGTATTCAGAGCGCAATTCAGGTGCAAGATAAAATTATTGAGAAGACAAAGGAATTGAAAAAGAGTTTGATGCAAAAGCTTTTTAGAGAGGGAACAAGAGGAGTAAAGTTAAAGAAAACTGAAATTGGCGAAATTCCAGAAAATTGGGAAGTGGTGAGATTGGGAGATGATAAAATCGCTAAAATCATTATGGGACAATCACCACCATCAGCCACATACAATACACAAGGAAAGGGAATTCCGTTCTTACAGGGAAAAGCTGAATTTGGTGAAGTTTTTCCAAAACCAGCCAAATGGTGCACTTCTCCTCTTAAAATTGCTAAAAAGGGGGATATCCTAATTTCTGTTCGTGCACCAGTAGGAGATGTGAACTTAACACCCTTTCAGTGTTGTATTGGTAGAGGTTTAGCTGCTATAAGAGTAAAAAGTAAACTGAATAGAGATTTCCTTTTTAATTATCTGGTTTTATATAAAAACAGGTTAGAAGAGGAGGGAACCGGATCAACATTTAAAGCAATAAGAAAAGATAATTTAGAAAATTTCCAGATCCCTCTTTCCCCATTTCACGAACAGCGGGAAATCGCTGAGATTTTGCAAACAGTTGATAAAAAAATTGAAATTGAACAAAAGAAAAAGGCGCTTTATGAGGAATTGTTTAAGTCAATGCTGAATCAACTAATGACCGGAAAAATTAGAGTACATAATTTAAAACTATGATCGCCTTTACTGAGAGAAAAACGGTTCAAAATCCGATTTTGAGATATGCCACTGAAATTGGCTGGGAGTTTTTGGATCCGGATAAGGCAATTGATTTAAGAGATGGGGAGACTGGAATTTTATTTGATGAAATTTTAAAGGAAAAGCTTTTTCAACTTAATCCTTGGATTGATGAGGAAACAATTGAGGAAATTATTAAAGATATCGAACAAAGAACTCGAGCCGATCTTTTGGGCAATCAAAAAATAGTCAATTATTTACGAGGAACTACTCCGTTTTATAGTAAGACCCAAAAACAAGAATTAAATGTTAAATTTTTAGATTTTGAAAATCCAGAGAGTAATATTTTTCAGATGACGAGTGAATTAGGTTTTACCAATGGCAAAATTTATAATCGTTTTGATTTAGTTTTTTATATCAACGGTATTCCAATTGTGATTGCTGAGACCAAAACTCCAGAAAAAGAAGAAGGAATTTCAGAGGCTTTAACTCAAATCCATCGCTATCATCGAGAAAGTTTTGAATTTTTGAAAGTGCCGCCGATATTTGTTGCTTCTAATCTTCTGGAATTTCATTATGGCGGAACTTGGAATTTTGAAGCAAAAAATCTTTACATTTGGCGAGATGGTGAAAATTTTGAAGAATTGGTGAAAACATTTTTTAACAAAAGAAAAATTCTTTCTTTTTTGGAAGATTATATTATTTTTTGGATAGCTCAGGGAGAATTGAAAAAGATTTTGTTAAATTTTCATCAAATCAGAGCAGTTGAAAGAATTATAAAAAGGGTTTTAGAAAATAAAAAGAAAAGTGGTTTAATTTGGCATACTCAGGGTTCTGGCAAAACTTTAACAATGATTGTCTCGGCTCATAAATTAAGAAAAATTTCACAATTAGAAAATCCAACTTTAATTGCCGTAGTTGATAGAAATGAGTTAGAAGAGCAGTTTTTGCGTAACTTAGAAAATTATGGATTTCCGATTATTGAAGAAGCCAAATCAAAAGGGTATTTACAAATGCTTTTAAAACAAGATTTCCGAGGGTTAATATTGACCACAGTCCATAAATTTGAAAAAATGCCCGCTAATATTAATAATCGAGAGAATGTTATTATTTTTGTTGACGAAGCTCATCGTTCTCAAGAAGGAGAATTAGCAACCTATATGCGCGCTGCTTTACCCAATGCCTTTTTCTTTGGTTTTACTGGAACGCCAGTTGATAAAACAAATATTGGCAAAGGCACATTTTTAACTTTTGGTAAAGAAGATAGGCCACAGGGTTATTTAGATAAATACTCAATTTTAGACTCATTAAAGGATTGGACCACTGTTCCAATTTATTATACTTTGGCACCAAATGAACTTTTGACCCCAACTGATGTTTTAGAGAAAGAATTTTTCAAAATGATAGAGGAAGAAGCAATTGTAGATTTAGAGGGGCTCGATAAAAAGATTCTTCAAAAAGCAGTTAAACTGAAAAATCTTTTAAAAAGTGATGACCGCGTTGCAAAAATAGCCCAATTTGTTGCTAAACATTTTAAAGAAAATATTGAACCAATGGGTTTTAAAGCAATTTTGGTTGGGGTAGATAGAGAAGCCTGTGCTTTTTTAAAACAAAAACTTGATAATTATTTACCTTCTGAATATTCTCAGGTTGTCTATACCCCAGATTATCGGGATCCAGAATTTATGAAAAAATACTATTTAAGCGAGGAGGAAGAAAAGAATATAAAGAAAAATTTTTTGAAAATAGAAGAAACGCCAAAAATTCTTATTGTCACAAGCAAGCTTTTAACTGGCTTTGATGCTCCAATCTTATATGTAATGTATTTAGATAAACCAATGTCAGACCACACCCTTTTACAGGCGATTGCCAGAGTAAATAGACCATTTAGCGGAGGTGAAAAAATTAATCCCAAGACCTCTGGTTTGATTATAGACTTTATTGGGGTATTTGAAAAACTTGAAAAAGCCTTACGATTTGACTCAGTTAATATTGAAGGGGTTGTGGTAGATTTTAAGCAGATAAAAAAGGAATTCAAGAAGTTAATAGAAAAAGGCCAAGAATACATTAATATCTCAGGGCGGAAAATAGATGATAAGGCTATTGAGCGAATAATTGATCATTTTACCGATAAAGAAAAAAGAAAGGATTTTATAAAATTTTATCGTGAGATTGAAAAACAATATGAAATTTTATCACCCGATCCATTTTTGAGATCTTACTTAGAGGATTATTTTATTTTATCTGGTATTTTTAAAGTAATAAAAACCAATTTTGGACCAAAAATACCTTTTTTAATTTGGCAAAAAACTGCTCAGCTTATCAGAGCGAAGACGCAGACCGTGGGATTGAGAGAGACTTTGCCTCTATATCCAATTGATGAACGGACAATCAAAATTATTCATGAAGATTCCTCGCCAGAACGGGTCAAAATTATTAAAATTCATCGAAGTATAACCATTCTTATTGATACCGAGAGATCAAAGCAACCATTTCTTTTCTCGCTAAAAGAAAAGCTTGAGAGAATTCTTGAAGAATTCGAACAGAGACAGGCTACTACTAAAGAGACATTAGAGAAACTTAAATCTTTAATTAACGAGATTAATGTAGCAAAACAAGAAAAAGATAAATTAAAACTTTCTCCAAATCAATTCGGTGTATATTGGACACTCAAAGACATAATTTCAGAGAGAGAAAAAAATAAACAAATAGCAACTAAAATAGGTTCGCTGATAAATGAATATTCAAATTGGATGTTTAATAATGAAACCGCTCGAACTCTAAAGAGACACATCATTAAAGAACTTCTGCCAATTTGTAGTCAACCTGAAGAAGGAATACAAAAGATGAAAGAAATTTTAGATATGCATCGTTATACCTGTCAATTAAAATAAAAATCCACAATTTACTTTGCCAATTCCACGAATCGCGCCAAAAAGCAAAAGAATTATTAGAACAAGCCAAACAAAAAGTCGAAGAATTAATTGAGAAATAAAATTATGGATAACTTGAGAAATAAATTGGAATATAAGTCAAAATGAAAAAGCACCGCCGAAGGACGAAACCTTAAGAGGTGCTTTTTCCTGGTGATTCTAATAATATATT